>JAJZRZ010000130.1 GCA_021850085.1 Actinomycetes bacterium
ATGTCCACTTCGGCCCCGTCGCGCAAGACGCGCGCGGTCTTGGCGGCCAGCCCCATCAGCTTCTTGATGGCGTCGCTCGTCTTGCCCTTGGCGCGGGCTTCGAGCAGCTTGCCGAGGATCACGAAGGTGATGAGCAGCGCAGCCGTCTCGTAGAACACGGGTTCCATGTACAGCGTGGGGATGAACGTCGCCGCCAGCGAGTAGAAGTACGCCGCGGACGTGCCGATGGCGATCAGCGTGTCCATATTCCCGGTGCGCCTCCTGAGCGCGTGGAAGAAGCCCTTGTAGAACTGCCAGCCCGCGATGAACTGCACGGGCGTGGCGAGCGCGAAGCTGATGTACTTGAACACCATCATCGGGTCCCATGCCCCTCCGAAGGTTCCTGCGAGCCACGTGGCCACCGCCAGCGGCACGGACTCCATGAGGGCCGGGACCATGAGTACGAGCAGCGGGAGCGAGAGCACCAGCGAGAAGGCGAAGAACCGCCACTCCGTGCGTATGTGCGCCTGCTGTGCCGCGCGCTGGGCGTCGTCGCTGTCTCCCGCGCCGGCCTCGGCCCGAGGGACGGCGTCGTAGCCGGCGTCACGCACCGCCTGCACGAGGCCGTCGATGCCGATGGCGTGCGGGTCGAAGGTGACCGATGCGGTCTCGCTGGCGAGGTTCACGGTCACGCTTCCCACGCCGGAGGTGCGCTGCAACGTGCGCTCGATCACCGCTTGGCACGACGAGCATGTCATGCCGATGATGCCGAGCGTGGTGCTCGCCGTGGTGGCGGCCGCACTCGCGCCGTCGCCTCCAGCCGGCTGCTGGTACGTTCCGTTCATTGTCGTCTCCATGTCGTTCACGCTACTCGACGATGATCGTGCCGAACACCATCTGCATACCACACGAGAAACCGTACTCGCCCGGCTGCAGCCGCTCGGCTTCGATGCGGACCGTCACCGGGCCACGCGTCAGGTCTTCGAAGAAGCCGAAGTCCTCGCTCATGACCTCGGCCATGCACCCAGTGCCTGCGGAGAAGGTGATCTCCGCAGGCACACCGGCCTTGAGCCTGATGACGTTGGGGTCGTACCCGCTGGTCGCGTCCACCGCGATGCGCTGGACATCGCCTTCGAGCACGGCCGTGCCCTCGTTGGGCTCGGCGGACGCGCCGGCCGGTGGACAGCATGCGCAGCCCGACGTGGTACCGCCGGAGGCGCCGGGCACGGGCACGAGGCCGCTCCCGCTCCCGCCGGTTGCGGCGCTTCCGCTGTTTGCGGCCTGCGCCAACTGGTAGGAGGCTATGAATGCCAGCACGACGATCAGAAGGATCAGCCCGCTTCGCAGGCTCCTCGTGCCCGCTTCTGTCTTTGCTTCGCTCATTTCGCCAGGTCCTCTCTCGTGCCGGCTCTTGCCGGCGGTTCGGTCACTGGAGCAGGCCGCCGAACGTCAGCCCGGCCAGGACGGCTATCACTATGCCGACGACTGCCAGGATGAGTTCCTTGTGGCTCAACCCGAGCACGCGGGCGTCGCTTCTCGGCGCAAGTCTCGAAAGCATCGCCCCGGCGGCTCCGATGCCACCGAGTGCGAGCAGCAGCAGGACGGCCCCGGAGCGGCTCTCGCCGCCGCCGGTCGCCCCCACGCGGAGCTGACCGGACATCATGCCCATCCCGCAGGTGAGCGTGTAACCCCCGGCTGTCGTGGGCGGAAGCTCGATCGTGGTGGTCGCAAAAGGCGCCAGGTCCACCAAGATGCCCAGCTGCGGGACCGCAAGCTGGTCGGAGCACGCGTTGCTCTCCTGGCGGTCGACCACAAGACGCACAGGTTGGCCGGCCGGGATGTCCACCACCGCGGGCTCGAAGCGCACGTTCGCGATCGTCAGGGGCACTTCGACCACGCCGTCCGCGCCGGTGACATACTCGCCGGTGGGAGCGCCCGCATCCTCGCCGCCGAACACCGCCGTCTTCATCGACTGCATCGTCACGGGCGACCCGAGCAGCATCGCGCCCCGGTTCAGGTACGTGACACCGAACAGCAGGACGACGACCGCCAGCGCGACCATGACGCGCTCCTTGAGGCGCGCGGGGATGAGGCTCGACGCGGTGCCGAAGCCCAGCATGAGTGGCGCCGTGCCGAGGCCGAACGCGAACATCGCGAGCGCGCCCTCGACCGGGCTGCCGCTCGCCGCAGCGTTGAGCTGCGCTGCCATGAGCGGAGCACAGGGCATCAGGCCTGTGAGAAGCCCGAAGGTGACCGGCGTCGCCAGAGACGAGCGTTCTCTCTCGGCATCGCTCACCGCCTTGCGCCGTGCTGCGGAGAGCGCACGGATGAGGAACTTGGGCGGTCTGGGCGTGAGCCTGGCGGCCCACTGTGCGCGTCCGGTCATGCCGAGGCCAAGCGCGATCATGAACACACCGGCGCCGACCATGACGTAGGGCCGGAGGCCATCGAGGTTCAGAACGGAGCCCACCGTGCCGAGCAGAAGACCGACGAGCATGTAGCTCACGATCTTGGCCGACTGGTACGCGAGGTTGGGCACGACGCGCTGGCCCACGGAGCCGTCCTCCGTGCCTTTCACGGCATAGGTGACGACCATCGGTCCGCACATCGAGACGCAGTGGAGGCTCGTGACGAGCCCCAGCATGAGACTAGGGAAGAACAGGTCCACTGATGACACTCCTCGTGTCGCGAGTACTTCGGGCGGCGTGCCGAGGTGTCAGCTTCGTGCAGCCGCTGGACGAGGAGTGAAACCTAGATCGTGAGGCGGACCCCGAGAGGGTCGAGCGGCGGCGGGGATTCCGTCGCATCGGGTGCGTCCAATGCGCGCGTCACGATGACCTGCTCGGCCGCGGGGCGCACGCATGCCAGCCCGGCGACGTCGCCGGGAGCGGGAGCGGTGGAGGTGAGCGCGTCATCGTGCGAGTGCTTCATGACGACCGTCTCGGGGCACTCGCCACACGCGGCGGTGAAGTCGGAGCAGGTGCTCACGGACGTGTCGTCGCACTCAGGCATGCCGCACAGCGGAGTGAGTTCACCGAGAAGCACGGCGGCGATCAACGCCGCCGCCACCCATGCGAATCTGTGGACCGGCCCCTTCATTGCGCATCCCCCGTACCGATGCGGACATCGTACGGTAAGTTGCAATCCGCATGCCATACGTGCGATTCACAGGCAGAAGCTGGATGTGCCCTCATCGGGTGCCCGCGTGACGACGGCCACTGCGAGGTCAGCCCTCAGGTTCGGGGCGAACCGGACCGGCCGCGCACGGTTCTCGCGCACTCGCAGTGCGATCTCCTGCCGGATCACGAGCCCTGTCGTTCGGCACAGCGCCCTGAAGTCGGTGATGGTCGTGTAGTGCACGTTGGGCGTGTCATACCACTCGTAGGGCAGCGTCTCAGAGACCGGCATCCGGCCGCGGAGTCCCAGCCGCAGTCGAGAAGTATAGTGGCCGAAGTTGGGGTACGAGATGATGGCCTTGGTCCCTACGCGGACCATCTCGGCCAAGAGCAGGCGCAGGTTCCGCACCTCTTGCAGCGTCTGCGAAAGGACGACGATGTCGAAGGATCCGCCGGGCAGGTCCTTCAGACCCTCGTCAAGGTCCGTTTGTAGCACGGGAAGGCCCCGCCGGGCGCAGGTGGTCACGCCGCTCAGGGAGATCTCGATCCCGCGCACTTGGCAGCCCCGCCGGTCGCGCAGGTGCTCCAGCAGCGCTCCGTCGCCGCAGCCGAGGTCCAGGACCCGACTGCCTTCCGGGACGAGGTCCGCGATGAGCCGAAGATCGGCCCTGAGCAGTTCGGCGGGCGTCACAGCGCACCTCCCAGGCAGCGTCCGTCCTCAAGAGCCCGCGCAAGAAAAGCAGCGACCAGCGCACCGTGCCGCTCGGTCTCAAGCAAGAAGGCGTCGTGTCCGTAGGGGCTGGCGATCTCGGCGAATGTGACTTCGGCGTCCCGCTCGAGCAGCACGCGGACGATCTCGCGGGCTTGCGCGGTGGGGAACAGCCAGTCGGAGGTGAACGAGGTCACGAGGAACCGAGGCAGCATGCTTTTCGGGGGTTGCCAGTCGAAGTAGTCCATGGCCTTTGTCATGTACAGATAGGTGTTCGCGTCGAATCGCTCCACGAATCGGCGGCCCTGGTAGGCGAGGTACGACTCCACTTCGAACTCGCTCACGAACTCGAACGCGTGCTCGTCGCGATCGCGAAGGCGCCGTCCGAACTTCTCGCGCATGCTCTCTTGCGAGAGGTAGGTGATGTGGCCGACCATGCGCGCGATGGCGAGCCCTTCCGCGGGCGGTAGATCGAGCTCGTAGTCGCCGCCGTTGAACGCCGGGTCAGCCAGGATCGCAGCTCGGCCCACCTCGTTGAAGGCGATCGCCTGCGCGCCGATGCGTCCGGTCGTCGCCGCCGCAACCACGGCATTCACGCGCTCGGGATAACGGGACGCCCACGCGAGCGCCTGCATGCCGCCCATCGAGCCGCCCACAACGGCGAGCAGCCGGTCGACTCCGAGCGAGTCGAGCAGCCGGGCCTGCACCTCGACCATGTCCTCGATGGTGACGAGCGGGAATCGCAGGCCGTACCGCTCACCCGTTGAGGGGTCCACGCTTCCCGGACCGGTCGTGCCCGAGCAGCCGCCCAAGACGTTGGCGCAGATCACGAAGTAGCGGTCGGTATCGATGGGCAACCCTGGTCCTGCCATGCCCTCCCACCACCCGGGCCGCTCGCTTCCCGCAGGCCCCGGCCCGCTGGCAACATGGGCGTCTCCGGAGAGCGCATGGCAGACGAGCACCGCGTTGCCGCCGGCGTCCTCAAGCGTGCCGAAGGTCTCGTACGCGACCTCGACGCTCTCGAGGGAGCGGCCGCACGCAAGGCGAACCGCCTCCTCGAGGACGAGCGTCTGAGGACCGCTTGCCGATGCGGCCATGTCCCTACACCGCCTCCAGTGCCTGGTCGAGGTCCGCGATGATGTCGGCCAAGTTCTCGATTCCGATGGACAGGCGTACGAAGTCCTCGCTGATGCCCGCACGCACCAGCTCCTCGGCGGACAGCTGCGAGTGTGTGGTGGACGCGGGGTGGATGATGAGCGACTTGGCATCGCCGACGTTGGCAAGGTGGCTGAACAGCTCGACGCTGTTGATGAGTGTCTTGCCCGCCTCCAGGCCACCCTTCACGCCGAAGATGACCACGCCGCCGTAGCCGTTCTGAAGGTACCTGTCGGCGTTGGCCTTCGCCGGGTGCGACTCCAAGCCGGGGTAGGTGACCCACGCCACCTTCGGGTGCTCCTCCAGGTGCTTCGCGACGGCCAGCGCGTTGTCGC
>JAJZRZ010000131.1 GCA_021850085.1 Actinomycetes bacterium
CGATCTAGCTGACATGACAGCGGCTCCCTCGATCCTGAGTCCGCCGACCGGCTGAGCGAACCTGCCCGAGCGGGTCCAGACCTCAAGCGTGTCTCCCGGATCGAGCGCCCGCTCCAGCTCTATCCGCGAGAGACCGCCGCCCGTCCCAACGACACGCCCAACGAACACCCCCCGGTTATTGGGCCTCGTGTAGCTCATCAGCTCGCGACCGCGCTGACCCGTGAGGTACGCATCGGTGAAGCCCCGGCTGAACGCCTCCTCAAGCATATCCCACTCGGCGGAGGTCACGGCATAGTCGCCGGGGTCCGCGAGCGCGCGATCGAGCGCCGCACGGTAGACGCGGGTCACGATCGCCACATACTCAGGGGACTTCATCCGGCCTTCGATCTTCAGCGCTCCGGCTCCCGCAGCGACAAGCTCGGCCAGGTGCGCGATGCCGGCCACGTCGCGCGCCGAGAGCAGGTACCGTCCAGGCGCCTCCACCGGGCCGCCTCCCGCTTCGTCGAGCAAGTCGTAGGTGAGTCGGCACGGCTGCGCGCACAGTCCCCGGTTGGCCGAGCGCCTGCCGATGAGCGACGACATCAGGCATTGCCCCGAGTAGCAGTGGCACAGCGCCCCGTGGACGAAGGTCTCCACCTCCACCCCCGTGCTCGCACATGCTCTGACAGCTTCGAGCGTGAGCTCGCGCGCGAGCGTCACCCTGCTCACGCCCGCCGATGCGAGCGCCGCGACCCCGTCTGGGTTCATGGCGTCGATCTGCGTTGAGGCATGTATCCGTACATCAGGCATCGTCGATCTGATGGCGCGCAACAAGCCCAGGTCCTGGACGATCACCGCGTCCACGCCCCCGACCCATGCGGCGTCGATCATCTCAAGCGCGGCCTCCAGCTCCTCAGGCAGGACCAGGACGTTGGCCGTGAGATACACGCGAACATCCCGCAGGTGGGCGAACCGCGTGACATCGGCCAGCGTCTCAAGGTCGAAGTTCGCCGCACCGCGTCGGGCGTTCAGGCCCGACAGGCCGAGGTAGACCGCGTCCGCGCCGTTGTTGACGGCGGCGACGAGGGCCTCGGGCCCGCCTGCAGGGGCCAGCAGTTCTACGTATCGACGACCTTCGGGCAACGATTTCCTTTCGGCGCCTGAGGAACGGGTGTACTGGCGGCAGGGTATACTATGGCTCCGATTGCACGTGTGCGGCCATCGCCGCTCGATCACTGGCAATGATAGAACGTTGATGCGGAGGGGATCGCGTGTCCAGACGCACCAGACGCAGACGACACGGGCGCCTGCGCGTGATCGCACTGCTTGCAGGCGCGCTCACCCTGACGCTCGCGCTCTCCCTCATCGTGTCCGGAGTCGGCGTCGCTGCGGGCGTCAGCATCGCGGGTAGCTGGCTCGAGGACCTGCCGAGCGTGGACGACCCCACGGCTTTCGTGGTGCCTCAGACGACCAAGGTCTACTCGGCCGACGGCGTGCTCCTTGCCAACCTTTTCCTTGAGAACAGACAGGTCGTCAGCCTCGAGGAGATCTCCGACAATCTCCTGAACGCCGTCGTGGCCGTCGAAGACGAGCGCTTCTACCAGCATGAAGGCGTGGATGTCGTGGGACTCGTCCGGGCCGTGGTCACGAATCTGACCACCGGTCGCCGCGAAGGCGCCTCCACCCTCTCGCAGCAGTTCATCCGCAACACGATCCTCAATGAGGAGCGCTTCGAGATCTCCTTGCGCCGCAAGGCTCGAGAGGCGTACCTCGCGATGCAGCTCGAGCAGAAGTACTCGAAAGAAGACATCCTTGAGATGTACATCAACACCGTCTACTACGGCGAGGGTGCCTACGGCGCCGAGTCCGCTGCGCTCACCTACTTCAACAAGAACGCTGCCGAGCTGACCATCGCCGAGGCCGCGCTGCTCGCCGGCATCCCTCAGCGGCCCAGCGAACTGAACCCGTACGACAATCCTGACGGCGCGGTCGCTCGCCGACAGTGGGTCCTCTCGAAGATGTTCGAGCAAGGATACATCACCGTCGAGGAGTACGAGGCCGCTAAGGTGGAGGGTCTTGCGCTTCAGCGGTCGCCGGACCTCGACGAGCAGGGCATCTACTCGGCGCCGTACTTCGTGGCACACGTCAAGAAGCTCCTGCAGGACCAGTACGGGACCTCGCTGGTCTTCCAAGGCGGCCTCATCGTGCACACGACGCTGGACACCAGCCTGCAGACGTATGCTGAGCAAGCCGTCCGGGGCATCCTCGACCGGCCCGACGACCCGGATTGCGCGCTGGTCGCCATAGAACCAGTCACCGGTCACATCAAGGCGCTCGTGGGCGGCCGCGACTGGAACACGAACAAGTTCAACTTTGCCACGCAGGCCAAACGGCAGCCAGGCTCGGCTTTCAAGATCTTCACGCTGGTGGCCGCCCTCGAAGAGGGCATGCCACCCACACGCAAACTCGACTCCTCGGTCCCCGCGGTGATACCCACCGGCAGCAGTCGGCCATGGAAGGTGGCGAATGCCGAGGGGGGTGGCGGCAGGGGTTACATCACCCTCCAGCAGGCGACGGTGGGATCCGTGAACACTGCTTTCGCCCGGCTCATAGCTGAAATCGGCGCGGAGAAGGTCGCTTTGACCGCGCGGCGCATGGGAATCGATAGCGAGATCCAGCCCTTCCTGTCGATCACACTCGGCAGCCAAGAGGTGACGCCGCTCGAAATGGCCTCCGCGGTGGGCACGCTGGCGGCCGACGGCGAACACTACCCGCACATGGCCGTGACCAGGATCATCGACTCCAAGGGAGAGACGCTCTTTGAGTCCCAACCACAAGGCGAGCAGGTGATCACTCACAGCATCGCCTACGCGACGACGCAGGTCCTGAAGGGTGTGATCACCGGCGGGACCGCGACCAGGGCCAACATCGGCAGACCTGCCGCGGGCAAGACCGGCACCACCCAGGATTACCGCGACGCGTGGTTCGTGGGATACACACCGCAACTCGTGACCGCGGTGTGGATGGGCTACACACCCGAACGCCCCATGCGCAACCTCAGGGGCCGACGCGTCTTCGGTGGCACATTTCCCGCACCGATCTGGCACGCCTTCATGATCCGGGCACACGAGAACCTGCCGCGACTCGACTTCAACCCGGCACCCCAGCCGGCATACACATGGAAGAAGGACTGGGACGAGCCGAACGTTCCTGGGCTTGCTGGGATGACCCAGTCAGCGGCGATCGAGGCGCTCAGGAAGGCCGGTTTCAATAGCTACCAGATCTCCTCAGCCTACAGCGACAGCGTGCCCGCCGGATTGGTCATCGGGAGCGACCCCCCCACCGGGTCGCTCAGCAACCCCAGCACGACGGTGGTGACGATCATCGTCTCCAACGGCCCGAATCCTAACACCCCACCCCCACCTGCGCCTCCACCTCCACCGCCGCCGCCACCTCCCTCCGGGGAGGAGAGTCCCACCCTCTAGGAGCGCGGCGACTTCTGGCCTGTTCGCCCCTTCGACACGAACGGGTTACCGGAGATATAGAACCGCAGCTGCAGATCGTGTCCTCGGGCAAGCCCGATCCGCCCGCTGGCACTCACGTCTGCAGGCGGAGGCGCCTGTCCCTCCAGTACCACTATGCTCCCCGCAAGCTCCATCCCGTTGTGACTCATGTCGATGCCCAGCGCCTGCGCGAGCTTACCCGGCCCGTTCGTGACATCGACCCCGGTGCGGCCCCCCCGCCGCGCGACCATGACCTCGATGCCCTGGGTGGGCTCGATGGCCCTGATCAAAACGGCGCCCGCCGTCCCTTCGGCGCAAGTCACGAGATTCAGCATGTGGTGGTTGCCATAGGTGAAGTACACGTACGCGTGCCCCGGCGGGCCGTACATGACACGGTTCCTCGGCGTGATGCCTCTGGTCGCCGCGTGCGACCCGGGGTCGCCGACGCCGAGATACGCTTCGGTCTCGACGATGCGGCCCGCAGTCACATCCTGGCCGAACGATGTCACCAGAACCTTACCGAGAAGTTCGCGCGCAACGGTCTCCGTCGTGCGTTCGAAGAAATCCGGAGGAAGGATCGGCCCAGGGCTGAACGGCACCGGTTGAGGAGACATGCTAGCGCCGGTTCCGCTTGAGGCGCGCGAGGAGGACGCCGAGCGGCTGGGCGTTCAGCACATCGGCTGGGCCGATCCACCCGCGGCGCGCGGTCGCCACGCCCCACTTGAGGAAGTTGAAGTGCGTCGCGTCGTGCGCATCCGTGTTGATGCAGACGCCAACACCCGCCTTTCGGGCGAGACGCAGGTGCACGTCGTTCAGGTCGAGCCGCTCGGGATGCGCGTTGAGCTCGAGGGCCGTCCCCGTCTCGGCCGCCTTGGCCACGACCGCCTCCATGTCCAGATCGAACGGCTCCCGCCTGCCGAGCAGACGCCCGGTGGGATGCCCGATGATGTCGACGTATGGGTTATCCATCGCCCGCAACAGCCGCTGCGTCGCCTTCTCGCGCGACTGGCCGAAGCCATGGTGCAGTGAGGCTATGCAGTAGTCGAACCGTGCGAGCACGTCGTGCGGATAGTCGACGCCACCCTCGTCGTCTATGTTGAGCTCGATCGCCTTGAGCAGGACCGGGCCGTCGCCGAGGGCGTTGAGCGCGTCTATCTCGTTCCACTGTTGCTCGAGCTGCGAGAGGTCGAGACCACCCACCATGCGCAGGTCGTATGCGTGGTCGCTGCAGCCCAGGTACTCGTGACCGAGCTCAGCGGCACGTTGCCGGTTCTTCTCGAGCGACGACTTCCCGTCGGTCGCCGGTGTGTGGGAGTGCAGGTCGCCGCGGATGTCGCCCGCCGTCACGAGTTCGGGCACCTCGCCTCTCAGTGCCAGATCGATCTCCCCCGTGTTCTCGCGGATCTCCGGCGGTACGAGCGGCATGCCGAGGACGGCGTAGACCTCCTCCTCGGTGGTGCCGGCCACCCGGGTGCCGGTGACATCGAAGACGCCGTACTCGCTGATCTTGAGGCCGCGGGCCTTGGCGATCTCGCGCAGCCGCACGTTGTGCTCGACGGAGCCGGTGAAGTACTGCAACGCAGCCCCCCAGCTCTCCGGCGCCACGACGCGCACGTCCGCTTGGCGGCCCGACACGGTGAGCACACTCGTCTTCGTCTCCCCGCTGGCCACCACATCCGCGACCATCGGCAGCGAGCGCACCGCCTCCATCACTGCAGCTGGTTCCCGCGAGGCCACCAGCACGTCGACGTCACCCACG
>JAJZRZ010000132.1 GCA_021850085.1 Actinomycetes bacterium
TCCACGCCGCACCGTCGAATCCAGTCACGACTCCACCGGCCTCCTCGACGATGAGAACGCCTGCGGCGAAGTCCCAGGGTTGCAGATCCAGTTCCCAGTAGCCGTCCACCCGGCCCGCCGCGACGTGGCACAGGTCGACGGCAGCGGAACCGTCGCGACGGATGTCGTGGGAGGGAGGCAGCAGCCGCTGGAGCAGGGCGAGCTGTCGTGTGAGCGGCGCGCCACGATCGTAGGGGAACCCTGTTGCCAGGAGGGCTCGCTGTAGAGTCTCGGTGTCTGTGCAACGGATGGGAGTGCCGTTGAGCGTGGCACCCGCCCCGCGCTCCGCGGAGGCCATCTCGTCCGCGGGCACGTTGTACACGGCACCTGCCACCGGTCGACCGTGCCGCAGGCAGGCCACGCTCACAGACCAGCAGGGGTATGTGTGAACGAACGAGGTCGTTCCATCCAAAGGATCGATCACCCAAACCTCGGGGTCCCAAAGGTCGCCCGATACAGCGCCGGCAAGCCCGTAGACCTCTTCCTCCTCCACGACGAAGCGCGCTGACGGCAGCGCCTTGACGACAGCCTGCACCACCGCCACACCAGACGCCACATCCGCAGCGCTCACCATATCCGCGTTCGCCGTCTTGGTCCTGAGTTCCGTGACCCGGCCGATGTGCCTCCGAAGCACGTCTGCCCCCGCTCGGGCAGATGCCTCGGCGATGCGGCGGAGGTCGCTCATGGTTCAACTCCTCAAGGAAGGTTCGGGTATCCTCAGTCTAGCGGTTCGCGCAGGCGAGTCGGGTTCCACCCGCCCGACGGTGAGGAGTGGCTATGCTCGCACGAGGGTTCGTTACGCCGGAGCTCGATGACGATTCCGTGGCCGAACTCGAGCGGCGCGCTCGCATCCTCCGGGGGGCGATCCTCACGATGACGTCGCTTGCGAACTCGGGTCATCCTGGCGGCTCCATGTCGTCTCTCGAATGCTTCCTTGTGCTTCACCACTGCGCGAACATCGATCCCGTGCGCCCTCACTGGGACGCACGGGACAGGATAGTTGTCAGTCACGGCCACACCTCCCCCGGAGTCTACGCTGCGCTGGCCGATGCGGGATTCTTCCCGCTCGATGATGTGATCGCGCATTTCCGGCAGGTGGGCAGCCCGTTCGAGGGCCACGTCGAGCGGCTGGTGCCCGGCGTGGAATGGGGGACGGGCAATCTTGGCCAAGGCCTGTCGGCGGGCGCCGGTTTTGCGCTCGCCGCGCGCCTCACCGGCCGTCCCTCCCGTACCTTCGTGGTGATGAGCGACGGCGAGCAGCACAAGGGCCAAGTCGCCGAGGCGCGTCGTCTCGCCGCCAAAGAGAATCTGATCGACCTCACCGCGCTCGTCGACCTCAACGGCATCCAAATCTCCGGGCGCACCGCGGACATCATGCCTGTCGATGTCGCCGCCGACTTCTCCGCGGACGGATGGGGCGTCATCGAGGTCGACGGACACGACGTGCGCGCGGTTTACCGCGCCGTTGCCGCCGCGGCAGACGATCGCGAGCGTCCGGTGGCGGTGATCGCCCACACCGTCATCGGCAAGGGTGTGTCGTTCATGGAGGGCGAACCGGAGTTCCATGGCCGAGGGCTGACTCTCGACGAGTACGAGCGTGCCTGCGCAGAGCTCGGCTACGATACCGCTTCGCTCGAGCGCGCCTGCGCGAAGCGCAAGAGCGCCGTCCTTACGCCCCATCTGCATCCCGCACGTCCGCGCCGCGTGCTGGCCGCTGGGACCGCGCGCACGTACACCAGGGAGAAGGACACCGACAACCGCTCCGCATGGGGCGCCGCCCTCGTGGACCTCGCGCAGACGAACCCTGCGGTGCCGATGGCGGTGCTCGACTGCGACCTCGCAACGTCCGTGAAGACCGACGGCTTCGCGCGCGTCCGGCCCGGGGGCTTCATCCAGGCCGGTGTGGGGGAGCACAACGCCGCAACGGTCGCGGGCGCCATGTCAGCCGCCGGTGTCCTTGCTTTCCACGCGGATTTCGGGGTCTTTGGGATAGACGAGGTCTACAACCAGCAACGGCTCAACGATATCAACGAGTCCGAGGTCAAGCTGGTCGTCACCCACTGTGGCGTGGACGTGGGCGAGGACGGCAAGACGCACCAGTGCATCGATTACGTAGGTGCCTTCAGGAACATGTTCGGATGGAAGGTCATCGTCCCTGCCGACCCGAACCAGACGGACCGAGCGGTGCGCGAGATGGCAGGCACGCCCGGATGCGTGGCGCTGGCCATGGGCCGGTCGAAGCTGCCGGTGATCCTTGGCGCGGACGGCGAGCCGTTGTTCGGTGGCGACTACCGCTTCGAGTACGGACGCGCGTCCTGGGCGCGGGCTGGAGAGGCGGGCGTGATCCTTACGATGGGGACGCTCGCGGGGGCCGCGGTGGAGGCTGCGGACCTTCTGGCCTCCGAAGGGGTGACGGTGGGCGTTTGCGTCGTCTCATCACCGCTGGAGATGGACGATGAGGCGATGACCCGCATCGCTGGGGCCCCGCTCGTGCTCGTTGCCGAGGACCACGGCTGGAGAAGCGGGTTGTGGGCCTCGGCCGCTGAGTGGATGGCGCTGCACCGCCGCGTGTGCCGTCTTGTCCCACACGGCGTGACGGAATACCAGAGTTCCGGAGCCTCTGCGGAGCTGTTCGCGCGCATCGGCATGGACGCACCAGGCATCGCCGCGCGCTTCACGGAGTTGATGGAAGCGCGCTAGGAGGGGGCCGAATGCTCGACCTGGCGGCGGGCGATGTCCGCCTTCTCCTCGGCCACTGTGCGGTGAAGTGACGGATCGCCGGTCTCGACGGGATCGCCGGACACTCCCCGCTCCTCCAACACATGGAGCACCGCTGCGATCGCGCGGGGGACCGCGGCCTCCACAGTGGCTGTGAGGCCTATCGTCAGCGTCTCGGGGCTCATGTTCTCGACCTGCACGCCGATGCAGTCGGCTTCAGGCATGACGCCTATCAGCGCAGCTGCGTTCAGCACGTCCACGAGCCGGACGTCGTGCAGCGAGTGAAGCACCTGGTTGGGCGCGAAGTCCTCGGGTGAGACCCGGACAACCGTTCCAGGCGGGTGTCCGGACCCTTCGATCGCGTCGACCATCAGCAGGAACTCGACACCGCGGAACAGGTGGATCATCCCGAGCCCCATGGTACCCGCATCCATCACGCGCACGTCCGAGGGGAACACGTAGTTCGCTTCGAGGTCCGATGCGATGCGGTTGCCCACACCCTCGTCCATCATCAAGATGTTGCCGATGCCGAGCACCAGGATGCGCGGGTTGGGTTCGAGCACGTCGCAGCCCTCCGAGGGACGGTCACGGTCTTCGTGGACAGGCGGGCCCCGGAACGCGAGGCTCCGGGGCCCAGCCTGCTCTCGTGACAGTATGGCTGTCACACTGAGACGGATGCTAGCGCTCCGTCTCCTTCCAAGCGAAGATGATCTTGCTCGGCGCGAAGTTGTACACGTTCGCAAGGTACACGTGGATCATAGTGAACACGATGAACACCCACATGATGAAGTAGTGGATGATCCGCATGTTCATCGGCCCGCCCACCATCGCCGTTCCGGCTTCCAGGAGCCCCCAACTCTGCGTGGGGCCGTAGATGGCGAAGCCAGTATAGGCTTGGATGAACGTCAGCGGCACGGTGGCCAGATACGCGATCTTCTGGAGAGAACCGTACTTCGCCGAGATCACGCCCTCCTTGCGGAGGAACAGGTAGTACTTGACGGTCTCTAGGAACTGGTGGCGGTTCTTCTCCTGCGGCAGCCAGTTCTTGATGTCGACATCCACCTGCCTGCTTCCGAGGTCTACCGCGGTCTTCACGTAGAAGGCTGCGATGATACGGAAGATGAGGTTGATGAGGATGACATACATCGCGACGAAGTGCATGCCGCGCGCTACACCCATGAACCCGTCAAAGAACGGGTAGTGGATGTAGAAGCCCGAGAAGGCGAGCATGATCATGCAGACCAGGTTCACCCAGTGCGTGATCACGAACACGAGCGGATGCGCCTCACGATAGTGCGCGTTCGCGGACATCTACATCACCCCCATGGGGGAGGACATCACGGTGACTTCCTTACCGGTCTTCGGTTCAAACACGTGAACCGCACAGCCGATTCAAGGGTCGAAGCTGTGCGTGATGCGCAGCAGCTCAAGCGGCTTCTCGGGGTCCGCTACAGGAGCGCCGACAAGGGCCTCCTCGAGCGGGCCACGAACGCCCATGTCGTCACGGGGGGAGGTGTCCCACGTGGTGGGGGCGACGACCTGGTAGTGGTCGATCTTGCCACCCTTGACGCCGATCCAGTGGGCCACTGAGCCACGCGGGGCCTCCCATGCGCCCACTCCGGCGCCGGTGCTGGTCTCGGCAGCCTGCCAGAACTTGACGTCGCCGCCTTGGAGGGCTGCGATGAGTTCGTTCATCCACACGAGGGCAAGGTCGGCTACGTACGCTGCCTCGAGGTTGCGGGCAGCTACACGGCCGAGCAGCGAGACGAGGATCTCGGGCTTGCCTGCCACGCCGAGCGCCTCAAGAGTACCGTCGATCAGCGCGGCAGGGGTGCGGACGTTCGCGCCGCCTGCGAGATCTGCGCCGCCCTTCTCCGCTAGGTAGGCCACGATCATGCGGGACAGCGGGCCCACTTCGGCCGGCAGATCCTTGCAGCGGGGGGCCTTGCCGTAGCTGTACTTGTCGTCGACGCTGTACTCCGTGAAGCGGACCTCGGTCCTGCCTTCGGCCGGCTTGAGGCCGGTGGGCGAAGAGTACCATGAGTGAGCGGTGTACTCGGTGACGTCCTCGGGCGTGACGGTCTCGGGCTTGAGGCCCTGGGCGAAGCCGCGCGGAAGGTAGCGCTCCTCGGGAATCAGCGAGCTCTTCTCGAAGACGCCCCAGCTGAGGAAGTTTCCGCATCCGGCTCCGTACTCGGCGGCGTCCAGGATGAATGGCGCGATCGCGAGCGTATCCGGGATCAGCGCCGTGTCGATGAAGTCCTTGACGCGGACGAAGCGGTACAGGATGTCGTCAAGCTTGTCCACCGTCGGCATGAATGCGGTGCCGCCGGGAACCGACGTCATCGGGTGCGAGAACTTGCCCGCGATGATGGCGACGACCTCATTGGCGACGGCCTGCATCTCGAGTGCCTCGAG
>JAJZRZ010000133.1 GCA_021850085.1 Actinomycetes bacterium
ACCGGCAGGGGATCACGATCGTTATCGTGACGCACGATGACCGTGTGGCAAAACACGCCGAGCGGATCGTCAGCATCTTCGACGGGCGCGTGCGCTCGGACGAGCCCGTCATAGGCAGGGTGGATGCAGCCGAGGAGATGGCCAAGATGGCAGTGGCCGGCGGCGCGTCGTGAACCATGTCGAGAGCTTCCGTATCGCGTCTCGGGCCCTTGCGGCCAACAAGGCCAGGAGCCTGCTCACAATGCTGGGCGTCATAATCGGCGTGGCCGCGGTGATCTTGCTCGTAGGGATAGGCACCGGCGTCCAGGACGAAGTGACCGGCTCACTCGAGGGACTCGGCTCGAATCTGCTGTTCGTGATGCCTGGCCAGTACAGCGGTGAGATCGATGGCCGAGGGGGACCGCCGGGGCGTCAGCTCACCCTCGATGACATGGAGACGATCGAGCGTTCCGTTGACGGCATCAGCGCCATCGCGCCCGTGCTGTCGGCGAGCGCCACGATCAAGGCCGGCAACCGATCGATGCGCGTGGTCGTGGCGGGTGGGGGGGACCAGGGCCCGGAGGTGTTCACCAACGATCTCGTTGGTGGCCGTCACTACCGCAGAGGAGAGGTCCAGGCCGCTTCCCGTGTGGTGGCGCTCGGCTACCGGGTCGCGACCACGCTCTTCCCCAATCAGGACCCGGTCGGCAGGCAGGTGACGATCAACGGGCAGAAGTTCACGGTGATCGGGCACTACGCATCGATGGGTGGCGGCCTCGCGGGCGACCAGGACACCCAGGTCTATGTGCCCGTGACCGCCGCGCAGAAGCTGTTCAACCTCAGTTACATCAACGCCATCGTCGTGAAGGCGAGCGATCCCGGCCAGATAGACGTCGTTCGGGCGAACATCCGGCGCGCGCTCACGCCCACGTTCGGCGAGGAGTTCAGCGTGTTCTCCCAAGAGCAGACCCTCGGCATCCTCTCCGACCTGCTTGGCACGCTCACTTACATGCTTGCGGGAATCGCCGGGATATCGCTGCTGGTCGGCGGTATCGGCATCATGAACATCATGTTGGTGAGTGTGAGCGAGCGGACGCGCGAGATAGGCATTCGCAAGGCCGTGGGTGCGCGCACCTACGACATCCTGTCCCAGTTCGTGATCGAGGCGGTGGCGCTTTCGGTCATCGGCGGAGCGATCGGCATCGTTGCCGGGTGGGGTGGCGCAGGCCTTATCAGCCAGCTGACGCCGGTTCCCACGAACGTGACTCCCTGGGCGATCGCGATGTCGTTCACGTTCGCCCTGGCAGTCGGTGTGTTCTTCGGCGTGTATCCGGCATGGAAGGCGAGCCAGCTCGATCCGATCGAGGCGCTGCGCTATGAGTGAGGGACAGAGGGGGGCGCTGGCCTAGGACATGAAGTCGCTCGGGTCGATGTTCTCAAGGAAATGACGGAAGGCCGCGACCTCTTCCTCCTCGTCGACCTCAGTGACCTCCACTGCCGCCTCGTCGAACACCTGCCGCGAGACGTACATCGGGCAGCCGAAGCGCAGCGCGAGAGCGACCGAATCCGACGGTCGCGCGTCGAGCTGCACCTCACGTTTGTCGCTCCGTAAAACGAGCGTGGCGAAAAAGGTGCCCTCGTCGAGCCGTGTGATCTCGATACGGGCCAACGTGAAGCCGACCGTCTCGATGGCGTCCTTCAGCAAGTCGTGCGTCATCGGCCGTGGCGGTTCGATACCCTGGACGGCGAGCAGGATCGCGGTCGCTTCCGAGTTGCCGATCCAGATGGGGAGCGCCTTATGGCTGTCGTGCGGCTCCGCTCCGTCCGTGACGGGTGCGAGCAGCAGCACGGGCTGCTCGGTTGTGGCATCCAGCGTCAGACCAGCGATGCGTATCTGCAGCATCTCGAACATGCTCCTCGCGCCGTGTTTGGAAACCGTACCACTATCGGGAACCGCGGGCACTCGTGATATACCCCAGCGGGACGGCCGGTTCGCCGATCTCGAATGACTGGGCGATCCGACGCCGGTGGTTCGGCGCCATTCTCACATCAGGCGACGAGCCTGCTGGGCGATACTTCCCGTTGGGAAACGACGGCACTTCTCGGGTAACGCGTTTCCTTGACGCTCCTCGAGAGCCTGGGCTATGGTATCGTGGCTGTTCGCAGCAAGGGCCCATAGCTCAGTCGGCTAGAGCGCACGGCTGATAACCGTGAGGTCGGTGGTTCGAGTCCACCTGGGCCCACCACCACGGACGATCGAACGCCAGGCGAGGGGAGCCTGGCGTTTGTGGTTCCAGCCGCTAACGGCGTGCGAAGGCTGGGGCGCGCGAGAGCGAAGCGCCAACAGGGCTTTTTCTAGTACCGGAGCAGGGCGACCGCCGTCTGCCTGTGCGGCATCTCCTCCCGCGGCAAGCTCACCACTGCTCCACCGTTGTCCAGCGTCTGGAGCGCGGCGAGATCCAGCAGGTCTTCGTCGCCCGGGGCCGGCGTGCGGTGCACCACGACACGTACCGCCTCGGCATCGTAGGTGCCCCACGACTGGCTACCGTCCGTGAGAAACAGCGTGTCCACCCTGCCCGCGAACGCGGCTGTCACGATGGTCTCGAGGTCCGGTGTGGTCTTGGGGGACCCCCATGCCTCCTCGACCCGGTTGGCGAGCTGCCGGGTCTCCCACTCCGCGAGACCGCGAACGATCGCCACCGCCTTCTTGTGCAGCTCGGACAGCGGCACGATGTCCGCGTTCCCGATCACGGCGTCACCCGTGAGGTGAGGATAGGTGTTCACGTCGCGGTAGATCGGGATGAGGTAGTCCACGCCGGCGAGCACAAGAGGCGCACGACTGTCGCGCAGGCGCTCTCGAAGCGCGCGATCGATCTGGCGGAAGAATCGCGCGAGCTCACTCTTGATGTCGGGATCGCTGGTGCCGTGATAGATGGGCGTCCCCCGGCCTCCAGCCGCGCTGGTGTTCACGTGGAACTGCAGGGACGCCTTCTCGAAGTCGTCCCATCGCAAAGCCTCACCGAGGCTGCTTGGCAGCCCCGCTGCAGGGACCTGCGCGAGCCCCTCGCGGGAGCCGCTGTAGAGATTGACCTTCTTCTGGCTGATGAACAGAAGCCAGTACTCGCCACGCGAATCCACATGCGGCAGCAGCGGCCGAATATGGTAGCGGTCACCCACATGCACGCTCTCGGTCACGCGCGCGGGCAGCCTGAATGCGTGCATCCCCTCGGGGCCGATAAACAGCGCGAGGCCGTGCTCCGCGCGAAGCCAGAACGGACGATCGTCGATCAGCGCTCGAGCAGGGGCGAGAAGTGCCTCGACCTGCGCCGGGCGAGCGCCGCGCGCCACAAGATCTTCGGCGGCTTGCCGCAGGAGGTTTCTCAGCCTGGTGGTGTCCTCCTCCTGGCTTCCCGGGACGAACGTGCGAGTCGGCATGAACAAGGACACGTGGTGCCCGTCGCGGGAACGGGCGAGCTCCAGAGCGCGATCGATCGTCAGGTCGTCCACCATACCCCCCTGCGTCGATGACACGGCCGGCGCGGGCGAGGAAGGAAATCTGTCCGCGTCTAAGCTTCATAGTACCCACCCCGGGGCGGTGGCAGGTGTACGATGGGAAAGCGGGCGAAGGGGGTCTTGCGCGTGAGGTCGATTCTCATCACCGGCGTGTCGTCGGGACTCGGGCGCGCGCTCGCGGCGCGAGCGCATGCGGCGGGGTGGCGTGTGTTCGGCACGACGCGACGTGAGGGCACCGCGGCCGAGCACGGTTTCCCCGACGGCATCACCTTGCTGAGGCTTGAATTGCGCCTCCCGCAGGCGCCGAGGACGTTCGCGGCGCGCTTCATCGCCGAGCACGGGGTGCCTGACGTGCTCGTGAACAACGCGGCGCAAGCGGCGTACGGCCCGGTCGAGCTTATGGATGCCGATGCGCTCAGGCAACTCTTTCAGGTCAACGTGTTCTCGGCCATCGAGCTCACCACAGGCTTTCTGCCAGGCATGCGCGACCGGGGCTCGGGGACCATCGCCAACGTGACCTCGATCGGCGGTCGTACGGTCTTCCCGTTCTTCACCACCTACAACGCGACCAAGCACGCGCTCGAGGGCTTCAGCGAGGGTCTCTGGCACGAGCTGAAGCCGTTCGGGATCCGGGTGAAGGTGATCGAGCCGGGGTATGTTGAGACGCCGATCTACGACGTGATGAGCGGCGTACACCGTTCTTATGGCGCGTACGGCCCGGCAGTCGAAGCGATGGACGCGTTCGCTCGCGGCGTGAAGCGGTGGACCAGCCCCGAGGCGGCTGCCGAACAGGTGCTGGCGGCGATAGAGGACACGTCCGGGCGGCTCAGGTACCCCGTTGCCGCGTACGCCCGGTCACTGCTCGCGGCGCGGGCGTTGCTTGGAAGCGAGCTGTTCATCAAGGTGATGCACGCCCGATGGCGCCGTCCGGACAGGTGAGGTGCGCACTTCTCAGGCGCCCAGCATCGCCACGACGACGTCGTGCTCGCCACCATCGTCCGAAAGTGGCACGCGCATGTCCTCGAGGGGGGTGCCGTCGAGGCTCACGCGCGCGACGCCGCGGTTGACACCTCGTGGGTTCTCGACCGTGATCCGGTAGGTGGCTCCGCCGAAGCGGTACTCCATCCGGTAGCCCTCCCACGCCTTCGGTATGCACGGTTCTATGACAAGGTGGCGCCCGCCCTCACCCGCGACGGTGCGGAGGCCGAGGATCTCGCGGACGGCGACTCGGAAGAACCATGCCGCCGAGCCCGTGTACCACGTCCAGCCGCCTCGGCCAGTGTGCGGATCGACGGCATAGACGTCGGCGGCGACCACGTATGGCTCCACTTTGTAGCGGTCCACGTCCTGCGGCGTCTTGGCGTGCGCGAGCGGGTTGATGAGGTCCAGCAAGGACACCGCCTCTTCACCGTCACCCATCCGGGCGTATGCTAGGACGACCCACAGCGCTGCATGCGTGTACTGGCCGCCGTTCTCGCGCACGCCCGGCACGTAGCCTTTGATGTAGCCGGGATCGTGTGCCATGGTGTCGAACGGCGGAGTGAGGAGCTTCACCAATCCCGTGTCCCACTCGATGAGCTGGCTCTCGACGGACTCCAGCGCTCTGCGCGCCCGCTCGCTCTCGCCGCTGCCCGAGAGCACCGCCCATGCCTGTGCGATCGCATCGATACGG
>JAJZRZ010000134.1 GCA_021850085.1 Actinomycetes bacterium
CACCGCTGCGCGCACTGCCTTCGCCTTTTCCGTCATCGCTGCCTCCATGTAGGATACCTGCCTACACGCATCCTAGGAGGCGCCTTTTAGCTGTCAAGTAGCATCTAGTTGCGCGCGCTCTTGCCGGAACATCACGGGACGGCTGCGAAGCCGATGGGAACGACTCGCCAACTTGGGCTCCTTCGCGGAGGCCGGTTGACTCACCGGCGCCACAGTGTTTAGAGTTTCGGCAACGGTTACCCCAAACCCGCACACTAGGAGAAGCCCGTGTCGGAGAACTTCGGGCAGCGAGTGCGGCGCCTTCGCGAGGCTAAGCAGCTCGGTCTTAGAGAGACGGCCAAGAAGCTGGACATCTCTGCGGCCTACCTGTCGAGGATCGAGACGAGCGAAGAGCGCACACCGCCAGCCGAGGACGTTATCCAGAAGCTCGCAGATCTACTGTCAGACGAGTTTGATGAACTGATGCGGCTGGCAGGTCGGATCCCGAGCGACGTGAAGGAGTACATCACGAAGGAAGGCATGCCCCAGTTCCTGCGCACAGCGAAGGAACGGAAGCTCACCGCGAAGCAGCTCGAGGAGATGCTGGAGGCGAAGAAGCGAAAGTGACGACCCCGTTCGCGCAGAAGGTACGATTCCTCTCTCCCGAGGAGCTGGACAGCGCCTCGATGGAGTTGTTGCGCAAGTTCGCGAAGTCCTCGGGCAAGCCGATCTCGCCTCCGATCCCTATCGACGAGATCATCGAGAAGCACCTCCGCGTGCGACTCGAGTTCACCGATCTCAAGGAGAAGCTGGGCGAGGACGTCCTCGGTGCCACGTGGTTCGACGAGGGCATCATCCGGGTCCAGCAAGAGCTCGAGGATCAGGAGGGTCGCCTCTGCTTCACGATGGCCCATGAAGCTGGCCACTGGGTTCTCCACCGCCCCCAGTACGAGGCCGACAAGGTCACCGGGCAGCTCTTCAAGCGCGATTCGACCGAGGGTCCACCGGCCATCGTGTGCAGGAGCAGCCAGCGCAAGCAGCCCGCCGAGTGGCAGGCCGACCAGTTCGCAGCTCGCGTGCTCATGCCCGAGAAGTTCGTGCGGTCCGCCTTCGCGCGAGTGGCCGGCGGCGAACCAGTGCACGTTGGCCCCGACGGTCTCACCCGGTTCGGCTCGATGCGCGACCTCGCGGCCGCGGTGATCGCCGCTGGTCGGTTCTCGAACGTCTCCAAGGACGCGATGCGCATCCGCCTGGAGACGCTTCAGCTCGTGGCGCGAGCCGACCAAGTATCGCGCCGCCTCCTGTAGGCGCTCCCGAGCCGCTGTTGACTGTTTAGGTAACAGCGACCATAATGTCACCTGTTCCCTAAACAGGGCACGACGAGCGTATGAGCGCCCGTCCACGCGAGGAGTCGAGCCACATGAGCCAGAAGTACACCATCGTCTTCGTGATCGCCGGCGACGACGTGCCGGTGGAGGTGAACCCGAACGAGCCGCTGCACGTTGCGGTGACGAAGGCGCTGAAGGAGAGCAGCAACACCTCCCGGCCGCGCGATGACTGGGAGGCGCGGAACGCGGACGGGTCCCTGCTCGGCTCGGACGTGAAGATCTCGGCACTCGGCCTTGCCGCCGGGGCGCGCGTGATGCTGAGCCCGAAGGTCGGCGGGGGCGGGTAGCGGCATGAGGCTCGATCCCGCAGTCGCGAGGGCCAAGTTCGAGAACCAGGTCTCTCGTGTTCAGGCCCAGCGGGACACCCTCGCCGAGTGGGGCTGCTGGGTTCGCCGCGTCGAGTTCCCCGACGTGGACGTCGTCTTCGTGCCGCGCTCGCCTGCCAGGATCTCGCACCCGCCGTTCGAGGTGGCGCGGTCCCCACTGTCGGTGACGGTCAACCGCGAGTTCGGCGCGCTCGCGGCACGCGCCTTCGGCGCGCGGTTCAGGCTCGACGACTTCGATCAGCTACCGCCTTCCGTGACGTTCCGCGACGCATGGACGTGGGAGACGCTGCCGTATCACCACCTCCCGGACGGCGCCCTCGTTGACGAGCAGCGGGCCGGGACGCGCATCCTCCAGCAGCGGCATCCCGAGACGGGGCTGCCGTTCCTGTGCGTGCGCGGGACGCGCGAGTACCACTCGCACCCCGAGCACACGGGGGATGCCTGGGTCCTCCATCGCGAGGGGTTCGCATTGTTCGACCTCGTCGCGCTCGTGTGGCGGACGTGCGTCCGTCCGGTCCAGCTCCACCTGATCGCAGCCGGCCCCGTCGTGCCGCGATGGGAGCTTCGCTAATGGCCGTCGCGCGGTTCTTCGAGCGCAATTACGCGGCGGTCGGGGCGGCGCTCTCCATCTCGCGGGATGCGCTTGAGCGGACCCTCGCCGCGCGCACCATCGGCCTCCTGTGCGGCCCCGACGTCGAGGGCGACGCGAACGCGAGGTGGACCGCTGAGATGACCGTCGCGCTCCTCGCGCGGCTGTATCCGAGGCTCTCTCTCGAAGCGCCACCCGCCTTGGCGGACGCGCTCACGACGCTCGCCGTGGCCATCAATCCCTTGGTCGAGATCGTCCGCGGGGACGACGTCGAGACCGCGATCGTGATCGGAGGGCGGCGCTCCCCGCTGCCACCGAACGCGATCTTCGCCGGCGCGCGCGGGTGGGTCGCGCATGTAGCGAGGACGCCCGTCCCGGCCGGCGGCCCGGAGAACCCCTACTCCGCCGGCGCCGCGGGCTGCATCGCAGTGGGGGAGGTGTTCCGTCATGTGTTTCGCGCGTCGCTGCGCCCGTGGGTGGAGCCGCGAGATCTCGCGTTCTCGCTCCTCGACTACGGTCGCGATGCCGGCGCCTCGCTGCCCGTCCCCGACGTCGACTTGTCGGAGGTTGCGTTCTTCGGGCTCGGCGCCGTAGCGAACGGGGCCCTGTGGGCGCTCGGCCGGCACCGCGCGCTGCGCGGCATCACTTGGCTCGTCGACGCCGAGACCGTGGACCTGTCGAACCTCCAGCGATACGTGCTCACGTTGGACGTGGACGAGGGACGGAGCAAGCCGGCTCTCGCCGCCGAGGCGCTTCGCGGGACGGGAATCGAACCACGGCCGCGGGCGTCTGAGCTGGAGGAGTTCGCTGAGGGCTACCCCGCGGGCTTCTCGATCCCGACGGTTTGCGTCTCGACGGACGACGTCCCTGCGAGGCGCGCCACCCAGGCGCTACTGCCTCGAACCGTCCTCAACGGGTTCACCGGAGACCGCTCGCTAGGGACGTCGTGGCACAGGTTCTCGGACGACGCCGCCTGTCTCGCCTGCCTCTACCATCCCGATCATCCCGGGAAGGACCACACGCAGATCGTCGGCGAGCGGCTCGGGCTCGGTCGGCAGCGCGCGAGCCTCCTCTGGGCCACGCGCGCTCCGTTGCCGGATCAGGATCTGCGTACGATCGCCGACCACCTCGGAGCCTCGGTCGCGGATCTCGCTCCGTGGCGCGGGCGCGCGCTTCACGATCTCTATTCGGACGTCGTGTGCGGTTCGGTTGCCCTTGACGTGCGTGGGATCGGTCGCCTCGAGACCGTGCCGCTTGCGCACCAGTCCGCGCTCGCGGGCGTCCTCATGGCGGCGGAGCTAGTCAAACGGTCTCATCCCGAGCTCGAGACCGTCTCCCAGCCGGAGCGCCTCGTGTCATGGGACGACGTTCTCCGTCCCCCGCCGCCTGCCGGGCGCTGGGCGCACCGGCGCTCGCGCGCACCGGGGTGCTTCTGCTCGGATCGTGACTATCAGGCGGCCTACCGCCGCAAGTGGCTCGTCGCGAGGTAGCCGCTGACCGCGGCGCACGCGCGGAAGCACCATCGTGGACAAGTCATCCGGCGACCACGCGCAGCATCCGGACTATCTCGGCCGGTGAGACCTCTCGCCATCGCCCTCTTACGAGCCGGTACATGGCCCACCCGCCGAAGGGCTCGCCCGTTGCGAACTCGGGCGTGACCAGCGAGAAGCCGCCATCGGTCGTGACCACCGCCAGCCGGTCGTCCGCCGCGGAGTGGTACGCCTCGTCGGGATGGCTGTGAACCTGTGCGATGAGCCGGAGCCCCGTCTCGGAGAGTAGTCGGTTCAGCTCGAACATCGTCTCACCAGACACGAAGTAGCCGACGCCGTCCTCCGAGCGGACGCCTTCCTGCGGCGGTGCCACCGCGTGGACGACGGTCGCTGTTCTGCCGTCCACGTTGCCGAGCCAGAGAACAAGCAGCTCGTACCCGCGCTCACCGTGCGCGCGCATGAGCGCGCAGGTTCGCGCCAGCTCTGCAGCAGGCACGATCACCTCCTCGACGTCGGCGAGCGCTGGCTTTCGAACACGATTCTTCATCCGTCGTGCACCTCTCGCGCCTCGCGTGTCTACCGCGGGGGGCCTACGAGAAGCGGCGGATCAACGAACCACACTCCGCGCTCGTTCGTCGGGCCTCCCAGATTCACGACCCAGATCCGCCGGAACTGTGAGCGGCCGTGAAGCGCCTTGAGGCTCGGCTCGAACATCGGGCGCCATACGTCGGGCGGCGTGATGAACGGGTTGGCCCACATCACGAGTTCCATCGGGTGCGGCGTCCCGTACGTCGCGTAGAGCTTCTTCCGGAGTCTCTCCTGCGTCGTATCACCCACCCAGGCGCCAGCGGCGGGCACGCCCTTGCGGGCGGCCACCGAGATGTTCTCGGCGAGCGTCGAGTCGATGATCTCGACGAGTTCGAATGCGACGAGCCCCTCGCCCTCAACCTCGCACAGGATGTCGGGCTCCGGAGGCCGCCGATTCACCGCCGAGCCGGGTCTGACGTGCAGCCCCTTGCGCCCGGCGAACTCAGCGAAGCCCAGGAGCACGTTCAGTTCCCGAGCCGCCTTCACTTCCTCCCGGTTCGTTGGCGCCATTCGTGAACCCCCGTGCGCAACGCTACGTATGCAGCGGGACCCGGCATCGCGTCACCGTACAGGCCGGCCGCCGGCAGAGGGTCGATGTGTGGCGGGCATCCATCGCGCTCCTGGCCGTAACGGGCGGCGCGAAAGCGCACCCCAGAACGCACCCCGGAGCTCCGAAACACAACGCCCGTCATCGCGTTTTCCTTGCGATGACGGGCGGTTGTTGAGTCGGGGAGACAGGATTTGAACCTGCGACCCCTTGGTCCCGAATCGCGGCTGGGGGTCCT
>JAJZRZ010000135.1 GCA_021850085.1 Actinomycetes bacterium
GTGGCCGTGGCCGCCGTGTGGGGCAGCACCTTCGTCGTGGTGAAAGACGCGGTCTCGGTCTACCCGCTCTACGCGTTCCTGTCACTCCGCTTCCTCATCGCCGTGGTGGCCTTCGCCGTCGTGCTGCCCGCGTCCATCCGCCTTCTCAGGCCCTCCACGCTGGGGGTCGGGCTTCTGGCCGGCGCCTTCCTCACCGCGGGCTACGTGTTCCAGACGTGGGGGCTGCAGGCCACCTCCGCATCGAACGCGGCCTTCATCACGGGGATGTTCGTGGTTATGACCCCCGCGTTGCAGGCGCTCGTTCTACGGCGCCCGCCGAGAGCCGCGACCCTCGTGGGCGTCGTGCTCGCCGTCGCTGGTCTGTGGCTGCTTTCCGGCGCGGGGGACGGGCAGTGGAACGCCGGTGACACGCGAGTCCTGCTGTGCGCCGTGGCCTACTCGGCACACATGATCGTGCTCGGGAGCGTCGGACACCATCACGACGTGCGGCCGTTCACACTCGTGCAGCTGGCGGTCGTGGCGGTGGTGTGCGGCGCGATATCGCTTGTCACAGAGCCGTTGGGGTTGCCGCAAGAGGGAAGCGTGTGGGTCGCGCTGATCGTGACAGGCGTGTTCGCCTCGGCGCTCGCGTTCGCGGTGCAGACTTACGCGCAGCGCTTCCTTTCGCCCACCAAGACGGCGTTGATTTTGATCACCGAGCCGGCGTTCGGCGGGCTGTTCGGGTGGATCGCCGGAGAGAGGCTCGGGCTGTCGGGTGCGGCCGGCGCCGCGCTCATCCTCGCTGGGATGGCGGCGGCCGAACTGCTGGGTGCGGGAGGTCCGGGCGAGCGCCGGTACGAGCCGGGAGTCGAGGGGCCGCCCGTGCCGCTGGAGAAGTAATGATGCCGGTGGGGACCGGGGCGGCATGGTCCGCGCCGCCGCTCGCGACAGACTGGACCCGCGCCGTTTGACCGCCGAGGCGAGGATGCTATACTTTCGCTCGCGCCTTCGGGCGCTCCCAGAAGTGGGGCCATAGCTCAGCTGGGAGAGCGCATGGCTGGCAGCCATGAGGTCAGGGGTTCGATCCCCCTTGGCTCCACCATACCGAGAACCCGTCCGCCGTGACCATTCGCGGCGGACGCTGCTTTTGCCGAGGCGGGGAGGCCGTAGTGCCCGTGTGTCCTGCCACTCGGCTATCATTCGAGGGAAACCAGTGAGGCGACCCGGAGGGTGCGCGTGAGCAGACCGTACGATCCCCGTGCAATCGAGCAGAAATGGCAGTCGGTGTGGGAGGACGAGGGCCTCGACACCGTGGTCGAGGACGGTTCACGCCCCAAGAAGTACGTTCTCGAGATGTTCCCGTACCCGTCGGGCGACATCCACATGGGCCACGTGCGCAACTACTCCATCGGCGATGTGGTGGCGCGCTTCTCCGCCATGCGCGGCTACAACGTGTTGCATCCGATCGGCTGGGACGCCTTCGGCCTTCCGGCCGAGAACGCGGCCATCAAGAGTAGGACGCACCCTGCCGAATGGACTTACACGAACATCGAGAAGCAGTGGTCGTCGTTCAGACGGATGGGCTTCAGCTACGATCCCGCGCGCATCGTGCGCAGCTGTGACGTGGAGTACTATCGCTGGGGCCAATGGATCTTCCTGAAGCTGTGGGAGCGCGACCTGGTGGAGCGCAAGAGCTCGCCGGTGAACTGGTGCCCAAGCTGCAAGACCGTGCTAGCGAACGAACAGGTGATCGGCGAGGGTGTGTGCTGGCGTTGCTCCAGCGTGGTCGAGAAGCGCGAACTGGAGCAGTGGTACTTCAAGATCACCCGGTACGCCCAAGAGCTGCTCGACGACCTCGAAACGCTTGAAGGATGGCCTGATCGGGTCAAGACGATGCAGGCCAACTGGATCGGGCGCAGCGAAGGCGCGGAGGTCGACTTCGCCCTGTGCGATGCCGCCGGCGAGCCCACCGGCAGCACGATAACCGTTTTCACCACGCGACCCGACACGCTGTTCGGCTGCACCTTCTTCTTGTTGGCGCCCGAGCATCCGCTCGTGGCCGAGCTCACCGTGGGCACGCCGTATGAAGCCGGCGTCCAGGCCGTGGTGGCGACCGCCGCGCGCGAGACCGCTGTGGAGCGCGCCAGCGGCGAGGCCGAGAAGGTGGGGGCGTTCACGGGGCGACACGTGGTCAACCCGGTCAACGGCGAGCGCATTCCCGTGTGGGTCAGCAACTACGTGCTCATGGACTACGGCACCGGCGCGGTGATGGCGGTGCCCTGCGGTGACCAGCGCGACTTCGAGTTCGCGCGCGCGTACGGACTGCCCATTCCGCCGGTGGTGGTCCCCGATGACGACCCGCTGCTTGAGGAGCTGCGTGACGCGCGCGAGCGCGTGAAAGCGGACGTCGAGTGGGCCGAGGCCTACGACGGCTATGGCGTGATGGTGCAGTCCGGAGCGTTCACGGGCATGCGGGGCGGCAAGGCCTCGGAAGGCATGAAGGCGGTCACCGAGTGGCTGGCCGAGCGTGGGACCGGACGTTTCGCAGTGAACTTCCGCCTGCGCGACTGGCTCATATCCCGGCAGCGCTACTGGGGCAACCCGATCCCCGCGGTCCATTGTCCGTCGTGCGGGCTCGTGCCCGTGCCGGAAGACCAGCTCCCGGTGGTGCTTCCCATGGACGTCGATATCACCAAAGGCGAGACGCTCGCCGACCACCCCGGGTTCTACGAGACGACGTGCCCCTCGTGCCAGGGTTCCGCCCGTCGCGAGACCGATACGATGGACACGTTCACGTGTTCAAGCTGGTACTACTTCCGTTACTGCGATGCCCGCAACACGGATGCCATCTGGGACCCTGCGAAGGCCGGTCACTGGATGCCCGTGGACCAGTACATCGGCGGCATCGAGCACGCGATCCTTCACCTGCTGTACTCACGGTTCTTCACCAAGGTCTTCGCCGACATGGGGCTCACCAGCGCGCGCGAGCCGTTCACCAACCTGCTGACGCAGGGCATGGTGAAAAAAGACGGGGAGACGATGAGCAAGTCCAAGGGCAATGCGGTGGCGCCCGAGGACATGATCGCTCGCTTCGGCGCCGACGCCTTGCGGGTGTTCATCCTGTTCATGGCCCCGCCCGACAAAGACCTCGAATGGAACCAGGAAGGTCTGGAGGGCATGTTCCGGTTCCTCGGGCGGCTGTGGCGGTACGTGAGCGACGTTGCCGCCCAGTCCGCGACCGGGACTGACCCGGATCGGGCGGCCGCGCGGACGCTTCTGCGCGAGCGGCACCGCGTGGTGGGCAAGGTGACCGGTGACATCGAGCACTTCGGCCTCAACACCGCGCTGGCGGCGATGATGGAGCTGCTCAACGCGGCGAGTGACCACCGCCGTATGGCGGGTGACGCCCGCGATACGGCCCTTGAGCGCGAGGTGGCAGAGACGCTGACGCTGCTGATCGCTCCGTACGCGCCGCATATGTCCGAGGAGCTTTGGCGCGATATCTTGGGGCACGAGGTTTCGGTCCATCGGCAACCGTGGCCCGTGTTCGATCCGGCGCTCGCCGCAGCAGATGAGGTGGAGATCGTGGTGCAGGTCAACGGCAAGGTGCGCGGGCGCGTGACGGTTTCCGCCGACGCGGACGAGCGAGTGGTGAGGGAGGCGGCGCTGGCCCTTCCGAAGGTTCTGGAGCATCTGGAGGGTCTGGCTGTGCGCAAAGTGGTGGTCGTACCCGGCAAACTCATCAGCATCGTTGCGACTCCCCAGTAACGGGTAGGGTCCCGGTAGGTTACCGGTACGGTCGTGCATCTAGGATCGAACCGAAGGCGCCCCCTCCGCCCACATCGGCGAGGGGGCGCCTGTCTTGTCTGTGCTGGAGTCGCAGCGCGTTCGCGACCTGTTGGACCGAGCCGGTCTCGGCGGGCTTCCGCCGCGCACCCTGAGCGCGGTTCTCGGGCTTGCTGCTGTGGTGATGGTGTTCGCGCTGTGGCGCTTTTGGCCATCGGCACCGGCGCCCGAGGTACCGTACGACGAGATGCCGCCTGTCGAGCGGGCCGCTGAGAGCGCGTCCGAGGGCGATGCGGTGAGCGCCGAGGTGGTCGTGCACGTCGCGGGTGCGGTCATGCGGCCCGGAGTGTACCGGTTGGATGCCGGCAGCCGCGTGGACGACGCCGTCCGCGTCGCGGGAGGCGGGGTGGGCGCGGCCGATCTCGATAGCCTCAATCTGGCGCGCATCCTGACTGATGGGGAGCAGGTGTACGTCCTCACGGTGGAGGAGGCCGCCGCGGGCGTCGCTCCTCCCTCAGGGCCACCCGGCAAGGGTGGGAGCTCCGGTCTGCCGCGGACGGTGAACATCAATACCGCGTCGATCGATGAGCTCGATACCCTGCCGGGTGTGGGACCCTCGACCGCCCGCAAGATCGTGGACGACCGGGAAGCGAACGGTCCCTTTCGCACGCCTGAGGATCTGATGCGGGTTCCTGGGATCGGTGAGAAGAAGTTCGAGTCCCTCAGGGAGTACGTGGTGTGCGGATGAGCGATCCCGTCCCGCGTCCGCCCGTACCGGCGGTAGCTTGGTTCGCGGTCGCGATGTGGACCGGATGCGTGGCAACGGAGCACCTGCATTGGGTCGGCGGCATCGTCTTGGCGGTGCTGGGTGCCGCGGTGCTGGCGGCGGTTGCGGTGCTGGGTCATCGGCGGCGCACGTCCGTGGTGGTGCTGGCATGCGCGGGACTCGCGGCCGGCGTGGTCGCGTCCGCGCTCCAAGGTTGGGGCCTTGACCGTCAGATGACGATCGCGGGCGACTCTGGAGCACGCGTATGGCAGGGAATCGTCGAGGCGGATCCCATGCCGGGATACTACGGTCCGGTGGCGCGTATCCAGCTCACCGGTGGACCGCTTGACGGCGCTCGGGTGCGCATCGGCTGGCCCGAGTCGCAAGAGCTCCCGGAGCTGGGTCGCATCGTGCGGTTCTCGGCGATCCTGAGTCCGCTGCCGCGGGCCGAACCATGGGCGCGAAGGGTGGCGCGGTCGGGGACGTGCGCGACGGGGAACGCGTGGTCTGCCG
>JAJZRZ010000136.1:0-4450 GCA_021850085.1 Actinomycetes bacterium
ATCATCATCGGCCCACCCACGCTGATGCCCGCGCGGCCCGACGTGCTCGGGGCCGAAGTGGCGTGGGACATCGATGAGGTGCTGCCCACCCTCGACGTCTGCTACCTGCTGCGCGTGCAGTTCGAGCGCGCCGAGCGGATGCCATTCCCGTCCAACCGCGAGTACGCGACCCTGTATGGGTTGAACTCGGCGCGTGTGGCGACGTTGCCGTCGCACGCCATCGTGATGCATCCCGGACCCATGAATCGGGGCGTCGAGATCACCGCCGATGTCGCTGATTCGGCACGCAGCCTGATCCTTCACCAGGTGGAATCGGGCGTCGCGGTACGTATGGCCGTCATGTACCTGCTGTTGGGAGGTGCCGACAGTGGCGCTGCTGCTTAAAGGAGGACGAGTCGTCGATGCCGCGACCGGCATCGACGATGTCCTCGACATCATCGTCAGAGACGGCGTCATCGCCTGTGTGGGGAAGGACCTTGCCATACCGAAGGGTGAGACGCTCGACTGCGCCGAGAAGGTGCTGCTGCCCGGCCTCGCGGACATCCACGTGCACCTCAGAGAGCCCGGAATGGAGCACAAGGAGACGATCGCGAGCGGGACACGCGCGGCGGCGCACGGCGGTTTCACCGCGGTGGCCTGCATGCCCAACACGGATCCTGTCACCGACAGCGGCTCGAAGGTCCGGTTCATTGCGGAGCGCGCGGCCGTAGAGGGAGTCGTGCGGGTGTACACGATCGGCGCGGTCACGAAGGGCAGCGCCGGAGAGCAACTTGCCGAGATCGGCGACATGTCCCGCGAGGGCGCGGTGGCCTTCTCGGACGACGGGCGCGGAATCCAGTCGGCTGGCATGATGCGTATCGCCATGGATTACGTGAAGCGTTTCGGTGCGACGATCATCTCGCATTGCGAGGACGAGTCGCTTTCCGGCGGGGTCGTGAACGAAGGCGCGGTCTCGACGCGCATGGGGCTTCCCGGGATTCCGGCGCTCGCCGAGCAACTTATGGTAGCGCGCGACATCGCGCTCGCCGAGCTCACAGGCTGCCAGCTGCACATCGCACACGTTTCGACTGCCGGCTCTGTGGCGCTCGTTCGCGACGCGAAGGCGCGCGGCACCCGCGTCACGTGTGAAGTAACACCGCATCATTTATTCATGGATGAGAATATTATCATCGGCTATGATACGAATATGAAGATTAATCCGCCCTTGCGGACCGCTCATGACAGGGAAGCGCTCTTGGCCGCCGTTCTCGACGGTACGGTGGACTGCATCGCCACCGACCACGCGCCACACGCGCCACATGAGAAGGAGCTCGAGTTCGAGATCGCCCCGTTCGGAACGACGGGCGTTGAGACAGCGCTCTCACTGGTCAACACGCATCTCGTGGCCACAGGCACGCTCGGCTGGACCGAGGTGACGTCGCTCATGTGCCACGGCCCGCGGAAAGCGCTCGGGCTGCCGGAGATGCGTCTTGAGGCGGGCTTCCCGGCGGACATCACGGTGCTCGATCCCGAGGCGCGCGTCGAGGTCGCTGCGGAGTGGTTCGTCTCCAAGTCCCGGAACTCGGCGTTTGCCGGTTCGAGCCTGCTTGGCAAGGCGAGCGAGGTGCTCGTCGCGGGAAGGTGGGTCCTCAGAAACGGGAAGGTGGTCGTGTAGTGGCAGACGCACCGATGATGCGCGCCCCCGCCATGCTGGTGCTCGAAGACGGCGCCGTTTTCAAGGGCTGGAGTTGCGGCGCTGACGGCGAGATGTTCGGCGAGGCGGTCTTCAACACATCGATGACCGGCTACCAGGAGGTGTTGACCGACCCCTCCTATACAGGCCAGATCGTCACGATGACCTTTCCGCATATCGGTATATATGGAGTCAACGCCGCTGATGTGGAGTCGCGTGGGGTCTTCGCGGCTGGCTTCGTCGTGCGCGAGCTCTCCGGTATGGCTTCGAACTGGCGTGCCGAGGAGACGCTCGGCACGTACCTCACGCGACTCGGTGTCGTGGCGATCGAGGGAGTGGACACGCGACGGCTCACGCGACACCTCCGAGAGCGAGGCGCGATGCGCGCGGTCCTCTCGACTCTGGATCTCGACCCGGCAACGCTGCTGGTAAAGGTGCAGGCGTCGCCCGTTCTGGCCGGGCGCGATCTGGTGAGCGACGTCGGCGCGGCCATGCCCTACGTGTGGGGGACCGACGCTCCGCCTGCGGCGGAGATGCCCGTGGACACAGGTGTGCTCGCCCGCGTCCCGCGCTTTCGCGTGGTGGCGTACGACTCGGGCGTGAAGTACAACATCATGCGCCAGCTGAGCGAGGCGGGCTGCGAAGTGATCGTCGTGCCGCCGGACACCAGCGCGGCGGCGGCGCTCGCGCTCGGGCCCGACGGCATCTTCTTTGCCAACGGGCCCGGCGACCCGGCCGCCGTCGGATACCTGTACGCCACGCTGCGCGAGCTGCTCGGCGTGCGGCCGGTGTTCGGTATCTGTCTCGGCCACCAGATGCTCTCGCTCGCGCTCGGCGCCGAGACCTTCAAGCTCAAGTACGGTCATCGGGGCGCGAACCAGCCGGTGAAGAACCTGGTCACCGGAGCGGTGGAGATCACCTCACAAAACCACGGCTTCTGTGTGGACTTCGCCTCCATCGGCCCCCTCATCCCCGAAGACAGCGACGGGCTGGAGCTCGATCCGGCCGACCTCGGAGCATGGGTGGCCGCCGGCGTCGCGCCGGTGGTCCGCTCGGCGGAGCACGGGCGGGTCCAGTTGACGCATGTGAACCTCAACGACATGACGACAGCGGGTATTCGGACGCTCGACCTGCCGGCCTTCTCGGTCCAGTACCATCCCGAGGCGGCCCCCGGACCGCACGACGCGCGCTACCTCTTCGGAGCCTTCACGCGCCTGATGGACAGTGCACAAGACATCTTCGGCGAAGGGGATGGAGTGTAGAGATGCTGCGCACGGTGTTGCTGCCAGTCGACTTCTCCGAGGACAACCCGCTCATACTGGCCTTTGCGCGCGGGCTTCCGGCGCTGGGTGTGCGGCGGGTCCTCCTCGGCCATGTCGTGGAGGTCTCCGGTGTGGAGGGGCCGCTCATCGCACGTCGCGTGGACGAGGCTCGCGAGCGGATACGGGAGTATGTTGCCGAGTTGGAGACCGTAGGTCTGGGCGTCGAGGTGCGAGTGGCCACCGGGGATCCCGTCGACGAGCTCGGCGCGCTCGCTGCCGAAACAAGGGCGGACGGCGTCGTGTACGGCTCCCACGCCAAGACCGTGGTGGACCAGCTCCTCGCCGGCTCGGTTTCGGAGCGCCTCTTGCGTGACGCGACTCTGCCACACCTGGTGGTGCGCTTCGATCTCTTGCGCAATCAGGCCGACCCCGCCGACCTCCTTCGGCGTTTCGGCGAGAAGGTGGTGCTGCCCACCGATTTCTCGCTCTCGGCGTCGCGCGCGTTCACGCGGGCAGTCGAGATGCCTCCGGGCGCCTTGAAGCACCTCTTCCTTCTGCACGCGATCGATCCGGCGCTCACGGGCGAGAAGCTGCGTCGCGCGCAGGAAGGGGCCGAGTTCCAGCTCAGGAACCTGCAGGCCATGTGCGCCCAGCAGTCCGTGACCGCGAGCATCTCGACGCGGCTGGACACCCCGGTCCACGCCATCTTGTGGGAGATTCAGCATCGTGCGGCGACCGGCGTCATCGCTGGCACCCGGGGCCGCAATGCCGTGCAGGAGATGCTTCTTGGCAGCGTTTCGATGACGCTTCTCCGCCAAGCCAGCTGTCCCGTCCTGATCGTACCCTGACGAAAGGCGGAGTGCGTGCCTCGCAGAGACGACATCAAGAAGATACTGATCATCGGTAGCGGTCCGATCGTGATAGGGCAGGCGTGCGAGTTCGACTATTCGGGAGCGCAGGCCTGCAAGGTGCTGCGTGAGGAGGGCTACGAGGTCGTGCTCGTGAACTCCAACCCGGCGACGATCATGACCGACCCGGAGTTCGCGGACCGCACGTACGTTGAGCCGATAACCGTGGAGTTCGTCGAGAAGGTCATCGCAAAGGAGCGGCCCGACGCGCTGCTGCCCACGCTAGGCGGACAGACCGGCCTCAACTGCGCAGTGGCGCTCGCCGAGTCGGGGGTGCTCGAGAAGTATGGGGTCGAGCTCATCGGCGCCACCGTCGACGTCATCCGAAAAGGCGAAGACCGCAAGCTGTTCGCCGAGGCCATGGAGAGGATAGGTCTGGATACGCCGCGCTCGGCGTACGCGTACGCGATCTCCGATGCCGAGGCTTTCGTTGCCGAGATGGGATGGCCGGTGGTCATCCGGCCGAGCTTCACGCTCGGCGGCGCGGGCGGGGGCATCGCGTACAACATCGACGAGCTCAGAGAGATCACCGCCGGCGGTATCGCGCTCTCCCCGGTGAGCGAGGTGCTTGTGGAAGAGAGCGTGCTCGGCTGGAAAGAGTACGAGAT
>JAJZRZ010000136.1:4460-5043 GCA_021850085.1 Actinomycetes bacterium
CTCCATCGAGAACTTCGACGCGATGGGGGTGCACACGGGCGACAGCATCACGGTGGCGCCCGCGCTCACGCTCACGGACCCCGAGTACCAGGTGCTCCGCGCCGCGTCGTTCGCGATCATGCGCGAGATCGGCGTCGAAACCGGTGGCAGCAATGTGCAGTTTGCGGTGAATCCCGACGACGGTCGCGTGTTCGTCATCGAGATGAACCCGCGGGTCAGCCGCTCGAGTGCGCTGGCGTCGAAGGCCACCGGCTTCCCGATCGCCAAGATCGCTGCGAAGCTCGCGGTGGGCTACTCCCTCGATGAGATCCCCAATGACATCACCAGGGCCACTCCCGCGAGCTTCGAGCCCTCGATCGACTACACGGTGGTGAAGGTGCCCCGTTGGGCCTTCGAGAAGTTCCCGGGCACCGACACCACGCTCACCACCCGGATGAAGAGCGTGGGCGAGGTCATGGCCATGGGCAGGACGTTTGCGGAAGCGTTCGGCAAAGCGATGCGCGCCCTCGAGAACGGACGCGGCGGTCTCGGCGCTGACGGAGCGGAATCCTTCGACGAGCACGACTTCGAGGACTTGCTCTCG
>JAJZRZ010000137.1 GCA_021850085.1 Actinomycetes bacterium
CGATCGACTCGCCCGCCTTCACGCGCCGGCCCACGGTGGGCAGCTGCATGAAGACGAGGTCGGTCAGCGCCTCGACGGCGTAGGCGGAGATGCCGACGGTCGCCACGCCCCCCTCCTCGGGCCGGACGGTCTCGGTGCTCTCGCCGAGCGTCCCTCCTGTGACGACGTATGCCTGCTCGCCCGGCTTCACGAGCCCGAGCGTCTCGCGCGCGACCTCTTCGACCCCCTCGGGGGTCTTGAGCTGCTCCACCTCGTCGCGAAGCTCACCGTTGCGCTGCTGCAGGCTTGCCAGCTCTTCCTCGAGGGTGCGGACCTCGCGCTGGTGCTCGTACTGCAGCTTGAAGACGGGGTAGACGATCCACGCCGCAGCGATGATGGAGGCGACGACCGCGATGGCGATGAGCTTGCCGCGCGGACGGATTGCTCTGCGAGGGGAACGTGCTGATGACGCTCGGGAGCCGGACCGCCTCGCGGCAGTCCCCCGGGCGCTCGCTGATGCCCTCTTCTGCGTTCGTTGTGCTGCCATGGGGTGCGCAATCAGTGGTGCGACAGGCCAGCGACGTTTCCGATCGGGACGCGGAACTCGGCGCCCCTCACCGCGATGATAGCACCTCGGGACACCCAATTGAACACTCTAGGTCGACTAGAGATTGAGTATTCGCCCTGCCCACAGCGTCAGACTCGGTGGACCTGGATGAGGTCGGTGGAGCCGCTGACGTTGATCGCCACGCCGCCGGTTACCGCCACGAGCTCCCCGGAGCGCGCGAGCCCGGACGCCTTGGCGGCCGCGCCCGCCGAATCGACCATCTCATCGATCGTCGCGTACGGCTTCACCACCCACGGCCGCACCCCCCACACGAGCGTGAGGCGTCGGGCGACCGCCTCGCTCGCCGCCGCGGCCAGCACGGGAACCTGTGGGCGATGCGCCGCCACGGCGCGGGCGGTCGCCCCGCTTTGCGTCGCCGTCACGATGGCGGCGATATCAAGGCTGTCGGCGAGCTCGCACACAGCCCGGCTCACGGCGGCCGCGATGTCGTTCGACGCCCCGGGCCGCGGCTTCCAGGCGTGCTCGACCGCCACCTCCTCGGCGGCGCGCACGATGCGGTCCATTGTCATGAGCGTATGCGCCGGATGAGCGCCAACGGCGGTCTCGCCGGAGAGCATCACCGCGTCCACGTTGTCGAAGATCGCGTTCGCCACGTCCGACGCCTCGGCCCTGGTCGGCCTGCGCGCGGTCGTCATCGACTCGAGCATCTGGGTGGCCACCACGACCGGCTTGCCCGCTGCCCTGCATGCGGCCACGATGCGCCGCTGGATGGCCGGCACCTGCTCGAGAGCGAGCTCGACGCCGAGATCGCCGCGAGCGACCATCACCGCGTCGGCCGCCTCGACGATCCCGTCGAGGTCCTCCATCGCCTCGTGCTTCTCGATCTTGGCGATGATGGGGACCGCGCGCTCCCCCATCGCTTCGCGCAGCCGCTCCACGTCCTCGGCCGACCGCACGAAGGACTGCGCCACCATGTCGACGCCTGCCTCGAGAGCCCAGGCCAGACAGGACATGTCGCGATCGGTGGTGCCCGAAAGACCCAGCCGCACGCCGGGAACGTTCACGCCCTTGCGACTGGAGAGCGGCCCTGCGGCCCGCACCAGGGTCTGCACAAGCCCCGGAGCGGTACCGGTCACCCGCAGCTCGATCCTGCCGTCATCGATCATCACGCGATCGCCCGGCGTGAGGTCTGCGGCGAGCCCGGCATACGAGACGCTCGCCCCGCTCGCATCCCCCGGACCCGGCTCCGCCCGGAGCTCGAAGGCCGCCTCAGGCTCGAGGACGGTGCCTGACGCGACCTCCCCGAGGCGCAGCTTGGGCCCGCCGAGGTCGAGCATCACGCCCACGTGACGACCGGCACGATCAGCGGCCTCGCGCACGCCTGCGAGCTGGCGCGCCAGCGTATCCTTCTCGGCGTGCGACGTGTTGAGCCTCGCCACGTTCAGGCCGGATGCGATGAGCTCGTCGAGGATCTCGGGCCCGGCACTGGCGGGTCCCAGAGTGGCTATGAGCTTGGTCCGGCGCATGCGCACCTCGCAGAAGAGCTACTCGGCGACATCCTCGTGCTCGATGTTGCTGAAGGCGTAGATACCCGGATACAGCCCGCTGCCGCCGAGTTCATCTTCGATACGCAGCAGCTGGTTGTACTTGGCCACTCGGTCGGAGCGCGCCGGCGCGCCCGTCTTGATCTGGCCCGCATTCACGGCCACGGCCACATCGGCGATCGTGGTGTCCTCGGTCTCGCCCGAACGGTGCGAGATGACCGTGGTGTATCCGGCGCGGTGCGCCATCTGGATCGCTTCGAGCGTCTCCGTGAGCGTGCCTATCTGGTTCAGCTTGACGAGGATCGAGTTCGCGACTCCGCTGGCGATGCCGCGGGCGAGACGCTGCGTGTTGGTGACGAACAGGTCGTCTCCAACCAGCTGCACGCGATCGCCGAGGCGGTCGGTGAGCAGCTTCCAGCCCTCCCAGTCGTCCTCGGCCATGCCGTCTTCTATCGAGATGATCGGGTAGCGGTCCACCAGCCCGACCCAGAACTCGACCATCTCTTGGCGCGTGAGCTCGCGTCCCTCACCGGAAAGCACGTACACGCCCCGCTCCGCATCGTAGAACTCGGTCGATGCGGGATCGAGCGCGAACATGATCTGCTCGCCCAGGGTGTAGCCGGCCTTCTCCACCGCCTCGCTGATGACCTGCAGCGCCTCCTCGTTGCTGCCAAGGTTCGGTGCGAAGCCACCCTCGTCGCCCACGCCGGTCCCAAGGCCGCGCTCTTTGAGCACGCCTTTCAGGGTGTGGTAGATCTCGGCGCACATCCTCAGGCCCTCGGCGAAGGTGCCCGCACCCACCGGCATCACCATGAACTCCTGCAGGTCCACGTTGTTGTCAGCGTGCGCGCCTCCGTTCAGGATGTTCATCATCGGCACGGGGAGCATGCTCGCGTTGCATCCGCCGATGTAGCTGTAAAAGGTGAGCTCGCAGCTCTCGGCGGCGGCCTTGGCCACGGCAAGCGAAACGCCGAGGATGGCGTTGGCGCCCAGGCGGCTCTTGTTCTCGGTGCCGTCGAGCTCGATCAGGAACTCGTCTATGGCCCGCTGGTCGGTGGCCTCCATGCCGAGGAGCTCCGGCGCGATGACCTCGTTGACCGTGTTCACCGCGGTGAGCACGCCTTTGCCGAGGTAACGTCCGGCCTCGCCGTCGCGAAGCTCCACGGCCTCGAACGCGCCGGTGGAAGCGCCGCTTGGAACCGCCGCGCGGCCCCAGCTGCCGTCGTCGAGGACGACCTCGACCTCGACGGTGGGATTCCCGCGCGAATCGAGGATCTCGCGCGCGGTCACGTCGGTGATGTAGCTCATAGAGTGTTCGGCCCCTTCGTCGTAGACCTGCAGCGCGCCACTCGCGCCGCACTTTCCTGACAGCGACTCACTCGCCGCCTGATCGCCCGCTGCCCTTCGCCGCGCTCCACAGCGCTTCCCACTCCGCGAGGCTCAGGCCCTCGAGCGGCCGGCCGTCGGCGGATGCCGCCGCCTCCATCGCCTCGAAGCGGCTCGTGAACCTCGCGCACGTCCTCCGGAGGGCGGACTCGGCGTCTATGCCCATTGTGCGGGCCACGTTCACCACCGTGAACAGCAGGTCGCCAAGCTCGTCCTCGGCCTCACGCGTGCCCAACTCGGTAGCCCTGAGCTCGTCTATCTCCTCGTGGACCTTGGCCCACACGCCGGAGATGTCCTCCCACTCGAAGCCCATGCCGGCCGCCCGGCGCGAGATCTTCTGCGCGCGCATGAGCGCGGGAAGGCTCTCCGGCACTTCGCCGAGCGCACCGCGGTGCGGCTTCTCCTCACGCTTGATCGCGTCCCAGGTGCGTGTGACCGCCTCGGCCGTCTCGGCCACCGCCGTCCCGAAGACATGGGGATGGCGCCGCCGAATCTTCGTGATGATCGAGGCTATGACATCATCTATGTCGAACCTGCTGCCCTCGCGCGCGATCTGCGCGTGCAGCACCACTTGGAGCAGCAGGTCGCCCAGCTCGTCGGTGAGTGCGCGGTCATCGCCTGCATCGATCGCCGAGGCCGCCTCGTACGCCTCCTCGATCATGTGCTGTGCCAGGCTCGCGTGCGTCTGCTCGCGGTCCCACGGGCAACCCTCCGGGGAGCGAAGAACGCCGATGAGTCGCACGAGATCCACGAACCCGCCGGGCGGCTCGATGCGCACGGGCGGCACATAGAGCGCCATGTCCCGGCTCACGCCCTGCATCCCGGCGAGCCGCTCGACGCTCGCGGGCATGAGCTCGAAACCACCGCCTTCAACGCGCCCGGCCGTCACGGTGGAGTGGTCGCGCGCGTACAAGGAGCGCAGCTCGCGTGCGACCGAGTGCGCGAGGATGGCGTTGTCTATCCCGGTGACGATCAGGTGCGCATCGCGCGCGAGCCGCGCGCCCGGCAGGCTGCGGGCGTCCACGATCTCCAGATCGGCTGTCGCGTCCATGTCCAGGGCGAGCAGCAGGACCTGCAGCGGAGAGGCTGCCGGGAACAGGTCCACAGCGGTGCGCGCACGGGACAGGATGCCCGAGATGAGCCCCTCGTGTATGAATGGATAGCCGAACGCCGCGAACGCCACGTCCTGGTCCTCGGAGCGTCCGATGAGCGCCTGCACCACCTCGCCCGCCGGAGCGCGGTCGCCCAGCCCGAGACCTGCGAAGGTCACAACGGGGATGCCGAGACCGCCGAGCACTTCGGCGGCCTCGCTTGTCTCGGACGGAACGACGACGACATCTGCTGCCCGCAGGCGCGCCACCGCGCGCTCATCGACCGTGCCCGTGGCATCCGGTTCGAGCCCGACGATCGCAATGGACCCCACGCCGCCCCCTCTTCGGTGTGTTGTCGCTACTCCTGCACGGGGGCGAGCGTCTCGTCCAGGTACTCTATATCGGCTTCCTCGCGCAGGTTGGCGACGTAATCATACCGCCC
>JAJZRZ010000002.1:0-12479 GCA_021850085.1 Actinomycetes bacterium
GACCGTCTGGCAGATCGCGAACGCGCTGCGAGTCGAGTTCTCGACGCTGGTCTCCAGCACCTCGGCGAACACCATGCTGGTCAGCCGATCCCGTCTTGAACCGGTCACGGCGGATGCGGGACGGTGCAGGACCTACGCCCTGTTCGCCTTCGACCCGGAGTTGGGTTTCGAGGTGTACCTGACCGATATCGATCCGGGCGGTCACCTGCATGCAGAGCCCCATCTGGACGGCACGACCGAAACGCTCACGGTCTTCTCGGGGACGCTCGCAGTGTCCTTCGCCGATGAGGCGCACACCGTGGCCGCAGGAGAAGCCGTTCGCTTCATGGCCGACACGGTCCACGAGTATCGCAACCTTGGGGCCGACGTTGTGACATGCGGCATGGTGCTCGCCTATGCCCATCCGGAGAGGAGGGCGAGGCGCTGAAGGCGCCTCACCCTCCCCAGTGAACCGGCCGACCGCGCCGCCCTCAGGCGATGTCGAAACGGTCCAGGTTCATCACTTTGTCCCACGCTGACACGAAATCGGCCACGAACTTGTCCTGCGAATCCGCACATGCGTATACCTCGGCCAATGCACGGAGTTGCGAATTCGACCCGAAGATGAGGTCGACCCGAGTACCAGTCCACTTCAGCTCACCCGTGGCACGATCGCGACCCTCGAACACATCGCGATCATCGGTGGCCGCTTTCCACTCCACGCCCATGTCGAGCGCGTTCACGAAGAAATCGTTGGTGAGCGTCTCGGGCCGATCCGTGAAAACGCCATGCGGCGAGTTCCCGACGTTCGCATTCAAGACGCGCATTCCGCCCACAAGGACGGTCATCTCCGGAGCGGTCAGCGTGAGCAGCTGCGCTCGATCGACCAAAAGCTTCTCGGCGGGGACATTGTACCTGGCCTTGAGATAGTTGCGGAAGCCGTCAGCAGCCGGCTCGAGCGCTGCGAATGAGGGCGCATCGGTCTGCTCCTGCGACGCGTCCGTACGGCCGGGGGTGAAAGGAACCACCACGTCGTGCCCCGCGGCCCGCGCAGCCTGCTCGACGCCCGCGCAGCCGCCCAACACGATGAGGTCGGCGAGCGATACCCGCTTGCCGCCGTTGTGCGAGCTGTTGAACGACTTCTGGATCCCGGTGAGGACTTCGAGCGCCTTCGCCAGCTGCTCCGGCTGGTTGACCTTCCAGTACTTCTGCGGCTCCAGGGCCACGCGCGCCCCGTTTGCGCCACCGCGCTTGTCCGAGCCACGGAAAGTCGACGCTGAGGCCCACGCGGTCGCGACCAGTTGAGAGACCGGCAATCCCGAAGCCAGAATCGCCGCCTTCAGGTTTGTGATGTCCTGCGCATCGATGACCTCGTGATCGAGCGAGGGCACCGGGTCCTGCCAGATCAGCTCCTCGGACGGGACCTCAGGGCCGAGGTAGCGCGAGCGGGGTCCCATATCACGGTGGGTCAGCTTGAACCATGCCCGAGCGAACGCATCCGCGAACTCCTCGGGATCTGCGAGGAACCGCCGGGCTATCGGCTCGTAGATGGGATCGAAGCGCAGCGCAAGATCACCGGTGGTCATCATGGGCCGGTTCTTCTTGGATGGATCGAACGCATCCACCACCATATCCTGCTCGTCGACATCCTTGGCCAACCATTGGTACGCACCCGCAGGGCTCTTCACGAGCTCCCACTCGTACTTGAACATCACCTTCAGGTAGCCCATGTCCCACGTCGTCGGATTCGGCTTCCATGCGCCCTCCAGGCCACTGGTTATCGCGTCGGCTCCTCTGCCGCTGCCGAAGGCGCTCTTCCAGCCCAAGCCCTGCTGCTCTATTGGCGCAGCTTCAGGCTCGGGACCAACGAGAGTCTCGGGGCCGGCACCGTGGCACTTACCGAACGTGTGACCGCCGGCTACCAGCGCCACGGTCTCCTCATCGTTCATCGCCATGCGTCCGAAGGTCTCGCGGACATCCAGCGCGGATGCTACAGGGTCCGGATTACCGTTCGGCCCCTGCGGGTTCACATAGATGAGACCCATCTGCACGGCGGCCAGCGGCTTCTCGAGACCTTGGCCGGCGGGATGGCGTGCGTCACCCAGCCACTCGGTCTCGGAACCCCAGTAGATGTCCTCCTCCGGCCCCCAGACGTCCTCACGTCCGCCGGCGAAGCCAAAGGTCTTGAAGCCCATCGATTCCAGTGCACAGTTGCCTGCAAGGATCATCAGGTCGGCCCACGAGATGCTCCTGCCGTACTTCTGTTTGATGGGCCACAGCAGCCGGCGGGCCTTGTCGAGGTTGGCGTTGTCCGGCCAGCTGTTGAGCGGTGCGAAACGCAGCGTGCCCGAGGAGGCGCCGCCGCGGCCGTCACCCGAGCGGTAGGTGCCAGCGCTGTGCCATGCCATCCTGATCATAAGACCCCCGTAGTGCCCGAAATCCGCGGGCCACCAATCCTGAGAGTCCGTCATGAGTGCGTACAGATCCCGTTTCACAGCATCCAAGTCGAGCTTGCCAAACTCCTCGGCGTAGTCGAACCCCTCTCCCATCGGGTTCCCTGCAGGCGGATTCTGATGAAGGATCCCTAGGTCCAGCCGTTCAGGCCACCAGTCCTTGTTAGAGGTGCCGGTGTGGACCGCTGACGCTCTATGCAACTCACTCATGACGTCTCCCTTCGTTGACGTGGACCCACTCGGTTCCATGCGCTTCACACGACCGTATCGTCGCGCTCATCGCCATCGGCGTCTCCGATGGCGCGCAGATGCCATCGCTTGCTGCACACGCGTGACACACCCCCGTCAGCCTCATCTCGACGCGGCTGACCCGGCCCAGTAGTTCAGCAGCGGCCGGGATGCGCAGGTCCTCCGTGTGATCGCCCTCGAGATCGCGCAGCAGGCCGCAGCGCGTGCACAGGAAGTGGTGGTGCCCGGCCGTGTTGGCGTCGTAGCGTGCGGCACCGGTCGCTCCAGCCACACGGTTCACCATCCCCAACCCGGCCAGCGTCCCAAGCGTGCGATACACCGTGTCCATGGAGATGGTTGGCACCCGATCGCGGACACCGTCGAAGATCTGGTCGGCTTCTGGGTGGGAATCCGTTCCGGCAACCTCGCGCACCACTTCAAGGCGCTGGTGCGTGAGCCGGAAACCCGCCGCCCGCAACGTCGCCGAGAACTCCGCGACACGACGACGGACTTCTTCCTCACCAAGCGGCATAGGGGCTCCTACGTGTGGAATCAAAACTAGATAGGAACGAAGCGGAATGTACCCCACTGCTGCGCAAGGGTAACCACGTCGGTTCTGATGAAGCTGCCGGTTCTCCGCGCACCAGCCGACTACTGCGGGATAAGCACGTTAGCGAAGACGAGCCAGGCTAGGAGCGACTTGGCCGACAGGCTCAGGAAAACGTACGAGGCCTCGCCGAAAAGGTAGTCCCGCCACTTCCCCACCTGCCTGTACTGCAGCACCTGGTTGATGGCGAAGCTGTTGAAGAACACGAACATCGACACGAATATCCAGTAGACGAACGCCGGCGTCATGTCGCTCGCGCCGGGACCCCACAGATAGTCGGCGATCGCGAGCCACGGGAAAATGCCAGCGATGCACCCGAAGATGAACGCGGTCCAGTCGGGCGTACCGGGATCCTCGTACTTCTCCATCAGCCAACCGAACAGGATCATCGACGTGTTGACGCCGAAGATGGCGATGAGCGCAGCGATGTCGGTGATGGAGACGAGCGAGGCGATCAGAACGACCATGAGCGACGAGCTGAACGCGTACTCGATCCAGCGGTAGTAGTTGCGGTTCCTCTTCAGACCGTCGACGTACTTGGCGTACGCGGGGCCGGCGATGACGAAGTGTGCCGCTGCCGAGAAGAAGAGGAAGAGCGCCACGCCAATGCCGAGGTCGAACCGGAAGTATGGCTGCGGATCGGCATACACGCCGGGGCCGGGCCGCTGATCAAGCCACGACGCGGTCACCTGCACCGCGTACGGCTCGGCGAGCGCCACGATCGCGACGCCCTGCAGCAGGTGGAAGAACCCCATCACCAAGTTGTAGATCCTGAGCCGCTTGAATCTCTTCTCGTCCTTTGCCACCGTGGACCCCCTTCTCGGCTACCCGCTCCGCGCCCTCGCAAACGACATCATCGGACAGCATGCCCCCCGCGAACCGCAGGACCTCGTCGAAGATCGTCTGCGGCACCTTCCCCGGGCGTAGTGTCTCCATGCTCCGCACGAACCCGAAGAGACGCTCCTCTCCGAACATTCTCCCCTCACTGCGAGCTTCGGTCACGCCGTCGGCGTACAGCACCAGGAGGTCGCCATCCTCCATCTGGAGCTGGACTTGGAGTTGGACAGAGGCTGATGGCGGTAGCCGCTGCCGCCGTATCGCGCTCGCAGACTGCTAACCGAACAGGCACCCCGGAGCTTCAGCCAAGTCCCGGAGCGGGACCGCCTCCACGCTTGACGCCAACGGGTATCGCTTGGTCCCGGGGTAGACGATCGCAACCCGCTCGAGACCCAGGTCCTTCAACGCGATTCGAACAGACGGAGTGATCTTGGGAACATCAGTCCGATTGATCTCCGCTCCGAGGAGCCGACCTTCGCGCTGAATCACAAGATCCATCTCGGCGCCCTGATGGGTGGCCCAGAACCACACATTCTCGTGGCCTCGAGCGCGAGGAGCTGCTCGATTACGAACCCCTCCCAGGACGCTCCCACCTTGGGATGTTCGACGAGGTCCTTCTGGCCGGTGATGCCGAGCAGCCGATGAGGTATGCCGGTGTCCCGGACGTAGACCTTCGGCGACTTCACCTGTCGTTTCTTCAGATCGGCGTGGTACGGCTGCAGCTGCCTCACAACGTTGGCGTCGTTCAGGAGATCGAGATCGCGCTTGATCATGGGCTGGCTGACATCGAGAGTCCTAGCGGCGTCCGACGCATTCCAGGTCTGACCGTGGCAGTGAGCGACTACCGTCCATAGTCGCCGAAGAGCCGCTGCGGGAACGCTCACTCCCCACTGGGGCATGTCGCGTTCCAGGAGCGTCTGAACGAACTGACTGCGCCAAACAGCACTATCAGTGTCAACGCCCGCCAGGAAGGACCGTGGGAACCCGCCACACTCCCAGAGTCGATCGTGCTCATCTGCGCCCACTTCTGCGAGTGTGAAGCCGCCGATGCTGATTCGTTCTGCGCGGCCAGCCAGGCTGTCGGAGCTCTGTCGCTGCAACTCCCCCGAGGCGCTGCCCAGAATACGGAAGCGCGCGGGTGAAGAATCACGATCTACCAGAACCCGCAGTACGGGAAACAGATTGGGTCGACGCTGGACCTCCTCGACGACGACCAATCCCTCGAGCGTTCCAAGCGCCGTCGACGGCTCGTCCAGCCGCGCCAAGCTCGTCGGGTCCTCAAGATCGAAGTAGTTGAGCGAGTCCGGGCTCAAGAACTCCCGCGCAAGCATGGTTGAGCGAGAGAAGCTGGAGCGTCAACGCGATTCACCCCCAGACCTGCGGGAAGGTCGAGCGGTTCCACCAGACGCTCAAAGCCTATCTCGCGAAGCAGGAATCCCCCGGGACGATCGAGGAGCTCCAGGCCCAGATCGACGCGAGAGACACAGCACGGCCGGCAGGGCCTGCGATCGATCTGCCCAGGGTGACGAGGGTGCGCCGCGACCGGATCGACGCAGGCGGAGCCGTGACATTGCGACACGCGGGCCGTCTTCACCACATCGGTGTCGGCAGGGCGCACAAGCACAGAGAGGTGATCATGCTCGTGGCCGGGCTCGATGTCCGCATCCTGACGGAAGAGGGTGAGATGCTGAGGCATCTCACCCTCGATCCGACCAAGATCTATCAGTCCATCGGAAGCCAGAAGGTGTCCACTATGTCCTGACACATCTGTCCAAGATGTCCTGAGACATCACATGGTCGGACTTAGTGGACGCGTTTGTAACCGCAGCGCACTACCCGCACCTACCAGTTGTCACATCGCAGGCGACAGACGCGGGAGTTCGATAGAGCAGGCCGGGCTTCTGACACTCAAGCGAACCGACGACGACCAGACGATCCAAAGCTTCAACTGCCTGCGCGTTCGGTACCTCGAAGACCTCCGATATCTCGCGTACTGCCGCACTGCCGTACTTCTCGACGAAATCGAGGACGCTGAAGTCACTGAAAGCGGGCTTCCTGCGCTCGACGGGCTCCCCGGCGAGTAGGTCGATGAGGCCGACCATCTGCTCGTAGGTCCGGTAGCCTCGGGCGAGTCGCTCCTTGCCATCGGCAGCGACCAGAAATGTCGGAAAGCCACGTACGTCTCGCGCTAGGCACTCCCGCCGATCTTGAGCGAACTCGTCCTCGGCCTGCCCCTTGAAGTCCGCCATGAATCGGTTGCGCTCCAGTCCCGTCTCTTGCGCGAGATCGGCGAGCAGTTCGACCCGATCGAGTCCCGCGCCTTCGGTAGCAGCCACCTCGCGCAGGCGACGCAGGTAGCGGTTGGCAAGAGTGACGTCCTGGAGCTTGGCCGCTTCGTAGGCGATGTTCGATGGCCATGTAGACGCAAACGGAGTCCTCACGAACTCGGTCACCGCGACCGGCATGCCGTGTCGCCGTGACGCCTCGACCCAGTGGTCGGCTATCGCTTGCAGCCAGTTGGAACCGCCGATGCCATTCATCGGATCGTTGAAGGTCTTGCTGTCCTCGACGAGACCGCCCATCACGTAGCGAATCGATAACTGGTCGCCGTAGGCCTCTTGTAGGTGTCTGAGTATCGGCTCGGATCCCCAGCACCACGTGCAGTACGGATCTGTGTAGGCGACCAGTTCAACGGTGTGTCTCATGGGGCCGCCCCGCTATCCGATGAATCTGCCGAGCGCGTAGGCACCCGGTCCGGTCAAGGCAACGCCCACGGAGACGGCGATGATCGCGACGCTGTACTCGTACCCCTCGGCCGTGATCCAGTAGCCGTTCTTGCCCGTGACCTTCACGATTGCAACAAGCATCGTCGAAACGATCAGGGCGGCCGCCACCGGGACGAACAGTCCCAGCGCGAAGAGGAGCCCACCCGCAACCTCACTCACGCCTGCAAGTGCGGCCATCGGCTTGCCGGGCTTGATGCCAACGGATTCGAAGAAGCCGCCCGTGCCTTCGATGCCATACTCGCCGAACCAGCCGAAGAGCTTCTGTGCGCCGTGCGCCGCGAACGTGAGACCGAACACCAGCCGAATCACCAGCAGACCGATCGATGCGTAATCCATGAGTGGTTCCTTCCTGTGCGAGGCGATCCGTTGACCGCCATCAGTTTGCATGGTCGCTTACTTCTGGTACGCTATGTGCAGATAGTAAGCTCCATACTAACCTTTCGTCAAGTAGGTTACTCATGGTAAGCGACAACACGATGGCTCCCGCCCCCACCGACACGCACGTATGCGACGCCTTCCACCGAGCCATCGAGCTCATCGGCAAGAGGTGGAGTGGCGCGATCATCTCGGTGATGTTCAAAGGCGCGAGCCGCTTCTGCGAACTCCGTGAAGCAATCCCCGGCATCAGCGACCGGCTGCTCACCGAGCGCTTGAAGGAGCTTGAAGAAGCCGGCATAGTTGTACGCGAGGTCGAGCCCACACGCCCACCGCAGGTGTCGTATCGACTGACACCCAAGGGGCAGGCCCTCAGCCCAGTACTCGACAGCATCACGAGCTGGAGTCATGACTGGGAGTAGAGCTACTCGCTGGTCTCTCCGCGTGCCAGAGCTCCTACAAGACGCGTTGGAACCGCTTCTCAATCCCATTCCCACAGCCAGACACAACGAGGCACCCCGAAGGGTGCCTCGTGTCTTTGCTGGTCGGGCTGACAGGATTTGAACCTGCGACCCCTTGACCCCCAGTCAAGTGCGCTACCAAGCTGCGCCACAGCCCGAAACGCTGCCCGCGGGCAGCGGAGACTTATAGTACGGCTCGCCGTCCCGGCATTCAAGTCGCCGGAACCCGAGGAGGTGGACGCGTGCGCTCTCGAGTACATTCATTGTGAGGCAACGAATCAGTCCCTCGAGCACCAATCGTCGTGAGGCATCACGGTCGCGAACCGACCTACCGCACCATCTGATTCAGCAGCGGGAACGGATTCACAGCCGAGGGCCGATGCACCTCGAAGTGCAGGTGAGGGGGCGTCCCCCTCGCGTTACCGCTGTTCCCTACAGTACCGAGGACCTGCCCCGCCGAGACCCTACCGTGACCGACGGAGATGCTATCGAGGTGGGCATAGTAATAACGGGCGCCATTGTCGGCATCGAGCCACACCGTCAGACCACCCAAGCGGTTGCGCCCGGGCGTCACCGACCCTGAGTGCACCGCCACCACGGGCGTACCCTTGGGAGCCAGGATGTCCGAACCCCGGTGGGAGCGTCCCCCGCTTCGGGGAAAACCCCAGCTGTCGATGTACTCGTGGGGACCGGTCACCGGGAACGCACCGACAGTGGCGATCCGCTCGGCGCGAACGCGCTGCGCCTCGGCGACCTGCGCACGCACGACGTACGCGTCCTCAAGTGTGACGCCGATCTTTCCGGCCAGACCAGCGCGCTCGGTGCGCAGGACGTTCAGCTCGGCCGTGAGATCTTCGTGGTCTCGGCGGGCCGAGGTCACCCGGTCGTTGCGCTCGCTCATCGCGGGCGAGAAGTCGGCAGCCAAAGCGGCGACGAGCACCTCGACCTCCTCGCCAATAGTTGCCGGCAGCGTCGACTCGGCCAGCGCGAGCCGGTGCTCGGCGCCAACGATCCTGGCATCGAGCAGGGCGAGTGTCCGGGAGGTGTACAGGGCCTCCGCTTCGAGACCCTCAAGCCGGGCTATGAGTTCAGGCAGAGTAGGGGCCGCCGCCGCACGCACGGGCCAGATGGCCCCGATGATGCAGACGGCCAGAAGGGCGAGGACGAACATTCGAGGAGAGGGTCTGTTCATGGGGCGGAATCCTTCCGACGCGAACGAGAAGCAGCGGGAGGACCGCTCGGTCCGCGTCGCGGACGTGCGCGGCCCTCCCGCTCGGGGGGCTCGGTTCTAGCCGACGAGAGTGCGGAGAAACCTCGTGAACCAGTCGTCTCCGGACGCCATCGGGGATTTCGGGGTAGTGGCGGCAGTCGCCTCGTCGGAAGCCGCGGCTTGCGCCGCGTCGGAGGTCACGCGCGGCTGCACGGCAACCTGCTCGGCCGCTGCGGGAGGAACGTATGTGACACCGTGGAAGTCCGCAACGCCCTTCACGATCGCCTCGGCATACTGGGTCTGCACGCCGGAATCGACGAGCGCCTCGAGCTCCGGCTGCGCCGACAGCGAGAGCACTTCGACTATGACGGCGGGCACGGTCGCCCCGCGCAAGACCGCCAAGCCACGCACGTCATGACGGTTGCCGATGTCCTCGTACGCTGTCAGAAGCGCCATCTCATCCATGATCTCCTGGCCAATCACTTGGCCAGCGCCACCGCGGTGGATCGTCATGTTCCCCTTGGGAGTCGGCCCATAGCTGTTCGCATGGATCGAGACGAGCGCCGTGGCGCCCCACTGCGCCGCGGACGCCGGGCGGGCGTCGAGCGGTACGAATCGGTCCGCGTCGCGCGTCAGGCCCACGTTCCAGCCCTGGCGCGCGGCCGCACTCACGACTTTGGCACTGATGTGCAGACTGATGTCCTTCTCGTAGATCGTGCCCGAAACCGCGCCGGGGTCCTTGCCGCCATGGCCTGGGTCCACCATCAGCCGCACACGTGCGGCGTTCTCGGCGCGAACGCGCTCAGCCTCGATCCTCTGCGCCTCGACGTGTGCGGCCTCCAGCCGCGCTTGGACCTCGGCGACGCTCTCGCGCGACTCCTCGGCCTCCTGCTCGGCCTCTTCGCGTCGATCCTCAAGCTCCAGGATCTCGGCCGCGAGCTCGTCCCTGCGGTCGAGGGCGTCGACTATCTCCTCGGCACGCTCAGCTGCGGCGTGCGAGAACGGGGCCGCAAGTGCCGCCGCGGCAGCGCGGAACTCCTCGCGAGCCGTGGACGGGAGCGTGTCCTCTACCTCGGCAAGCTCCTCGTGGGCTTCCTCCAGACGAAGATCGATCTCCTCAAGCTCTTCAGTGGCTCTCTCGGCCTGAACGGTGGAACTCGTAGCCAGGGATGTGAGCTCTGCGATGGTGTGAGCGTCCGCGGCAAGCGCGGGCGCCGGGGCGGTCAGGGCGACCGCGAGAGCCACGGCCGCGACAGTGATGCGATGTGTGACGTTCATACGCCTCCCGCGTACGGTTACAGTCCCGACTGACGGCGCCAGCAAGGCGCTCGGCAGTCGTGGACGGTACGCAAGAGGCTTGCCAAGACCCGAACAGCGCAGGTCTGGCCCCTTAACCGGACATGAACCCCGAAAGGCGGTCGACGATCAGACGTGCAATGTGTCGCTTGCTCACCACGCCGCTGCGCTCGGTGCCCTCGCGGGAGACGAACAGCACGCTGTTCTCGTCGGTGCCGAAGCCGATCGAAGGGTCGCTCACGTCGTTGGCGACGATGAGGTCGCAGCCCTTCGCGTCGAGCTTGGCGCGGGCGTTGGCCTCAACACTCGAGGTCTCAGCCGCGAAGCCCACAAGGACCGCCGTGCCCCGTCGCTGACCGAGCTCCGCCAGGATGTCGGGGTTGGGCTCCAACCGGATGTTCTCCGGAGCCTGCGACTTCTTGATCTTGTCCGAAGCCGCGATCGCGGGTCGGAAGTCGGCGACTGCCGCGGACATCACGATCGCATCCGCCGCGTCCGCGCGTGCGAGCACCGCCGCCCGCATCTGGAGCGCAGTGGTGACCCGCACGACCTCGCAACCGAAGGGGTCCGGAAGATGGGTGGGACCTGTCACCAGAAAAACTCGGGCTCCCCGGCGAGCAGCCTCCTCGGCGATCGCGAAGCCGGTCTTGCCCGAGGAACGGTTGCCGATGTAGCGGACCGGGTCGATCGGCTCGTGCGTGCCGCCGGCCGTCACGAGGATGCGTCGGCCGACCAGGTCCCGGACACGAGCGAGCTCGGATTCCACCGACGCGAGGATGCACTCGACGGATGCCAGACGACCCTCCCCCACGTCCCCGCAGGCGAGTTCGCCGCGCTCGGGCTCGACGATGGCGACGCCCCTGCCGCGCATGGCGGAGACATTGCGTCGCGTCGCATCCTTGCGCCACATGTGCACGTTCATCGCCGGCGCGATGACGAGCGGAGCCTCGGTGGCGAGTGCTGTGGTGGTGAGCATGTCGTCCGCCCTGCCGCACGCGAGCTTGGCGAGCACGTTGGCGGTGCATGGGGCGATGACCATCACGTCGGCTTCCTCGGCAAGCGACACGTGGTGCACGGTCGCCTCCGGCGCGTCGGCCCACATCGAGACGGTCACGGGTTCGGCCGAGAGCGTGCGAAAGGTCAGCGGCGAGACGAAGCGCGTGGCAGCCTCGGTCATGACGACCTTCACGCGATGGCCACCTTTTACCAGAGCTCGCACGAGCTCGCACGTCTTGTACGCGGCGATGCCGCCCGTGACGCCCACCACCACGGTCTTTCCACTTCCTGCCAAGGCACTCTCCTCTCGACTCCCGCAGTATGCGACAGTATCCAGCGGGGGTACAAATCAAGGGGCAGGCCCACCGGCGACAAGGAGGCACCTCGTGCCATTACCCGAGCCAGGAACCGAGCTGCGTATCAAGATCGGCGGCGAGGCGGGATCCGGCATCAAGGCCGCCGGACAGACGCTCGCCCGCTCGTTCGTCGACGCAGGTCTCGACGTCTTCGACCTCACCGAGTACCCATCGCTCATCCGAGGCGGCCATAACACCTACAAGCTGCGTGTGGCGCCTTACCGCGTGACCAGCCACATGGACAAGATCGACGTGCTAATCGCGCTCAACCGCGAGACGGTCGACCTGCACCTCGATGAGCTCGTGGACGGCGGTGCGGTGATCTTCGACCCCGAGCAGACGTCTACCGACACCTGGCTCCCCGACGCCCGCATCCGCCCGGTGCCGGTACCTCTGGCGCTGTTCGCCAAGGAGGCGGGAGGTCCGATCATGGCGAACACGGTCGCGCTCGCCGCTGCACTCGCGCTCGTCCACTTCCCAGTGGAGCACCTCAACGAGGCGCTGCGTGCGCAGTTCGCCGCAAAGAAGCCTGAGATCGCCGAGCAGAACGTGGTGGCCGCGAAGCTCGGCTATGACCACGTCACCGAGCACGCGCCGGATTTCTGGATGAGCGTCTCGCCGAAGACCGGTGCACCGAAACGCCTGCTCGTGGACGGGAACGAGGCCGTGGGCCTCGGGGCGATCGCCGCGGGCATCGGCTTCTACGCGGCGTATCCGATGACACCCGCATCCTCCCTGCTCCACTTCATGGCCGCACATGAGCGCGACGCCGGCATCGTGGTGAAGCACACCGAGGACGAGATCGCAGCGATGAACATGGTGTGCGGCGCGGCCTTCACGGGCACGCGCGCGATGTGCGCCACATCGGGTGGCGGCTTCGCGCTCATGGTCGAGG
>JAJZRZ010000002.1:12489-16951 GCA_021850085.1 Actinomycetes bacterium
GCCACCGGCCTTCCCACCTGGACCGAGCAGAGCGACCTGCGCTACGTGATTCACGCAGCGCAAGGCGAATTCCCCCGCGTGGTCATGGCCCCGGGCGACCGGGAAGATGCGTTCGTGCTCGCATGGAAGGCCTTCAACCTGGCCGACCAGCTACAGACGCCGGTCGTCATCCTCGGCGACAGCTACCTCTCGGACAACCGCGAATCCATCCCCTACTACGATCTCGATGCGGTCACCGTCGAGCGCGGGAAGTTCGTGGCCGAAGGGGACATCGCCGATCACCCCGAGGCGCTGGGGGCCGACGGGCAGTACTTCCGCTACAAACTGACCGAAGACGGCGTGTCGGTACGGGCACTTCCCGGCGTGTCAGGGGCGACCCAGCTCGTGAACTCCTACGAACATGACGAGTACGGCTGGGGCTCGGCGGGCGAGATGGCCACCGTGCGCTCTGCGCAAGACGAGAAGCGCATGCGCAAGATGGAGCTCGCTCGTACGCTCGTGCCGCCGCCGGCGCTGTTCGGTGTGCCTCCCGAGGCGGCCGACGTGTCGCTGCTCGTGTTCGGCACCACCAAGGGACCGGCGCTCGAAGCGATACGCTGGCTCGAGCCCGAGGGCGTGCGCGTGGCGATGATGCAGGTCGTAACGGTCTGGCCCTTCCCCGCCGAGGAGGTGCTCTCGTTTCTGGACGCCGCGAAGACGACGGTAATCGTGGAAGGCAACCTCACGGGACAGCTGCAGGGGTTGGTGCGACAGCACTGTCTGCGCGACGTGGACCACACGCTCCACCGCTACGACGGCCGTCCGTTCTCGCCGGAGCAGATATACGCCAAGCTCACGGAGGTGATCGCCGGTGCCTGAGGTTTCCGAAGTGACGCGCGCGCTCAAGCCCACCTGGTGTCCGGGATGCGGCAACTTCAACATGCAGAAGGCGCTCTCCGAAGTGCTCTCTGAAAGCGGCATGCGCTTCGAGGAGTACGTGATGGTGTGGGGCATCGGCTGCCACGGCAACGGCGCAGACTTCTACCGGTCGCAGGGCTTCCACGGGCTTCACGGCCGCGCCCTACCGGTGGCCACGGGCATCGCGCTCACCAACCCGCAGCTCAAAGTGATCGTAGAGATGGGCGACGGTGACGGCTACGGCATCGGCGGCAACCACTTCATCCACTCGGTTCGCCGCAACGTGAACATGACCGCAATCTTCCACAACAACCAGATTTACGGCCTCACCACCGGCCAAGCCTCCCCGACTTCGGACCAGTTCATGAAGACGCCGAGCACCCCCGGAGGTGTGGTGGAGGAACCCGTGAACCCGGTTGGTGTGGCGGTGGCGCAGGGCGCCACGTTCGTGGCTCGCGGATTCGCGGGCGACGTCCCGCACCTGAAGGAGCTCTACGAACAGGCGCTAGCGCACGAGGGGTTCGCGATCGTGGACGTGTTCCAGCCGTGCGTCACCTGGAACAAGATCAACACGTTCAAGTGGTATCGGGAGCGCGCGTACAAGCTCGAGGAGACGCCGGACTACGATCCCACCAGCCGCACGAAGGCCTTCGAGCTCTCGATGTCCACCTTCCACGACCTCACGTGCGCGCCCGAGGAGTGCCGCATCCCCATCGGCGTGTTCTACCGCGAGGAGAAATCCTTCACCTATCAAGACGGCCTGCCCCAGCTCGACCGGCCGCTTTGGCAGCACGCGCAACAGCCGAGGGACATCCGCAGCATCCTCGAGAAGTTCTAGGCTGCCCTACAGCATCGTCTCCCGCCACGACGCAAGCCGGTCGGCGTGATGTCCGCGCACCATGACGATGTGGTTGCCGAGCGGTGCGGCGAGCAAGTCGCGCACGTCGCCGCGTGAAAGAGCGATGTGCACCTGCGTGCGGCAGAGGTTCTCGGCGTCGCCGCATGAGGCGACTTCCCCTTCGGCGAGCCACAGCTGATCGAGCATCGAGCCACCGAGGCGCAGCAGCGTGACCGGGCCGAGCGACAGCATGCCTTGAATGCCCACGCCGAGACCCGATTCGAAATGCGATCGCAGCCGGTAAGTCTCCACGAGCGAGCGCGGTACGGTGCAGTGAGCGAGCGTGAGGATATCGTCGCTCTCGTCGATGTCGGCGGGATTCGCCATCCACGGTATCGCGCCGAGCACAAGGTTCGCCCACAGCATGGTCACCGTGCTCACCAGGTCACCCTCACAGCCGGCGATCACCCCCGAGTCGGTGAGATCGCTGAGCGCGAAGCACCCGCTCGTGGCGTCTTCGACCACGAGATCGAAGCAGCGGACCGTGACAGCCGTGAGCGCGTGCCGGGCCACCACCGCACGAAGACCCTCGTTGACTCTCGAGGCCGCTGACAGGTCCTCCGCCAAAGGCTCCGCACGCCCAACGGCCTCTCTCTCGAGCGCCGATGCCCGGGCCTTCACTCCGGTTGCATCCGCCGCCGCCATCGCGCTCTTGAGCTCGTCCATGCCGATCGCCACGACCTCCGGGCCCCAGACCTCCCGCACGACGGCGGAAGGCGGTGAGCTGGCCACGAGCCAGTCCGAGGGCGCGCCCACAAGTCCGACCCGTGCCGTACGCAACGCACCGCGCACCTGCACGTCATGCAGCGCCTCGCGGAGCCCGCTGATGCCACGCTCATCGTCAGCGTCGCGAAGGTGGACGATGCGACCCCGCGCCCCGTCCTGCTGGAGGCGGGCGAGAACCTCAAGCGCCGCCGGCAGAGAGTTGTTGCCAGGGTGCGTGACGAGCAGCACGGGCTCTCCAGGGAAGCTCGCCTGTCGCCGCGCGTGCAGGCCCAACAAGGCTCTCTCGGTCCCCCCGGTAGCTATCAGGAACACGAGTGGCGCCGGATCGTCGTAGTCGGCCATCTCCCGGCGACTGCCCCCGAGCGAGACGAGGATCTCGGCGTACCGTGCGACGACCGCCTCCTGCTGCTCCGCTCCGGCATAGGGCGGAAGGACGGTGGTGAACCCGAATCGGACGGTCATCTCCTCGCTCCCTCCTCGAGTGCCCACGCCACCGTATCAGAGCCGCATCCCCTGTTCACACAAGTACATGATTGGTGATGCTTCCTCGGCACGCTTCGGCCAAGGGAAACGCCGCAACCTGCGTAGCGCAATCGACGCGATGGGACTGCTGAAGCGGTACAGCGTCGCGAAGGGCTACAGCTCCCTGCGCCCGAAGATCAGGATCGCCGCCGTGACAAGCCCACCGGTCAGTGCGAGCGCCGAGACGATCGGCCAGCCCAGCGGCCCGGCCTGACCGGTCACCACATCCGAAGGAGCGCCGAACAGACCCGCGGGCGTGTGCTCGGCAGCCCACCGCCACAAACCGCCGAGGCTCGTGGTGATGAAGACCACGAAGCCGAGGCCCGCGGCCCCCGACTGGGAGTCCATCACGGCCGAGAGCGCGAGCATCAGGCCCACGAACAGGAGCGCGAGTGCCAGCCACGCGCCCGTGGCCTCGGCAAGAGGCCGGAGCGGGGCCTCGGCGAAGACGGCGTATGTCACGCCCCACGTCACCAGGGCGCCGAGGGTCACGGCAGTGATGAGCAGTGACGCGTGCGAGACGAACTTGGCGAGCACGAAGGCGCTGCGGGAGAGCGGCTTCGTGAGCACGAGTACAGCGGTGCCAGACCGCCTCTCGGAGGAGATCGCACCGCTCGAGATGATGATCACGGCGAACAGCACGAGCTGCGACAGGTTCTTCGTCCATTGCAGGTAGGCGTCTACGTACGTCGGGTAGGGCAGACGGAGCAGCACTCCGGTCTGCTGTTCGGATATGAGCGTGCCCACCAGCTCAGGCGTCACTTTGGCAAGCGGGGGCCCCGACAGCGCGAGGAACAGCACGATCCCAGGCAGCACCCACAGCCGCCATGTTCGTGCGATCTCCCCGAGCTCCTTGCCGAGGAAAGCGCCGAAACCGCTCACTCCTCACCTCCGGCGAGGTCCACGAAGACCTCCTCGAGGGAGCGCTCGCCTGTCTCGAACCGCACCAGACCCAAGCCCAAGCGTGCCATCGCCGCTGGGATCGCCACCCGCGCCGCGGCCAGGTCGTCCACCTTCACCGACAGCGTCCCACTCTCCTCACACCCGACCTCCGTCGCCCACGGCTGCGATCTGATCTCGTCCGCTAGCGGGCCTGGCGGACCGGTCACCTCCATGAGGATCCTGGAATCGCCGTGGCGCGACGTGAGCTCGCCCACTGTCGCTTGGATCACGACGCGCCCTCCCTGCAGGATCGCAACATGGTCGCAGACCCGCTCCACATCAGAAAGGATGTGCGTGGAGAAGAAGACCGTGGTCCTCCCGCCGAGCGAAGCGATCATGTCGAGGACCTCCTTGCGCCCGATCGGGTCGAGAGCTGAGGTGGGCTCGTCGAGCATCAACAACTTCGGTGCGTTGATGAGCGCCTGTGCCACACCCAGGCGCTGCCTCATTCCGCGGGAATAGCCGCCGATCCGCGAG
>JAJZRZ010000002.1:16961-25120 GCA_021850085.1 Actinomycetes bacterium
CCGAACAGCCGTCCTACGAATCGCAGGAGCTCCGGCCCGGTCATCCACTCATAGAAGCCAGGAACGTCCGGCAGGACGCCGATGTCGGCGCGGACCTCGTTGGTGGCACGGTTCACGTCCCGGCCGAACACCCGCGCCTCGCCCGCTGTCGGAGATGCAAGCCCCGTCAGGATGCGAAGCGTGGTCGTCTTGCCCGCTCCGTTGGGACCGAGGAAGCCGAAGACCGAACCGGACGGCACGTCGAGGTTCATCCCGTCGAGTGCGCGTTTCTCTCCGTATACCTTCGAGAGGCCCCGCACCTCGATCGCATTGCTCACGAGCCGTCGTCCCGTGGCCCGTACAGCACGTCCACCGCGTGAGCGACCCTGCCGCCGTCGGCGAGACCCGAACCCTGCGCCAGAGGGTCGGTGGCCTCAGCCGGCTTACGCGCGGCGGCCAGGAAGACGACTGCACCCACCAGGTTCATGACGATGATGAGGACCCACGGCCATTTCCTCCCAAAGACGAGTCGATCGACCGGCGTGTGGGCCAATCTCACGAACGCGAGGATCTGCACCACGATCTGGATCGCCACAAGTGCGATAAGCAAAAAGCGCAGCCCGTCGGGGATCTCGCCGGACCCCACGCTCGTCATCGCGAATCGCCTCCCTTCTGAGTCCTGCCCTTGAAGCCGTCCAACAGCGTACTCCATCCAGGTGGCTGACATTCACGTCCGAGAGCCGGCCACCTCGGAGAACACCTGCGCGTACCGGTCGGCCAAGGCATCGAAGGTGTACGCCATGGCGATGTCGCGCGCCGTTGCGGGTTCCGGCCGCTCGAGTATCGCATCCCGAAGCCGGGTCACAAGCTGGTCATGCGAAGCATAACGCGCGCTCGGCGGATACAGCTCGCGATATGCGAGACGATCGGGCACGATGGGCGCGCACCCCGCGTAGCAGGCCTCCATCATGGCCACGCCGAAGAACTCGTTGTGCGCGGTCGAGACGGCAACGTCGGCTCCTGCGAGCAGAGCCGCGTACGCGCGCCGGGATCCGGGCTCGCCGATGTGCACGAGGCGGCTACCCAGCTGCGCGGCCTGTGCATGCATGAACCCGACGGTCTCCCGAAACGCTTGTCCCGCGACAGCCACCTCGAAGTCACGGCCCTCAGCGGCCAACGCGTCCACCGCCGCGAAGAACGCCTGCGGGTCTTTGTCGTGCTCCCAGCGGTGAGGCCACACGATGCGCGGCAAATTTCCTCGCACGACCGGCACCGCATCGAACGGAGCGGGGTCGAACGGCGGCGGAAGCACCGAACTCTTGGCGGCGATACGCTCGGCCACACCGCGCGGACGGTGATCTGGGAACTCCCGCAAGAAGCCGGGAATCTCGTCGAGGAACCCGTCACGGTTGTACCTGCTGTTGAACAGGCAGCGGTCAGCTGCAAGCGCGCTCGTGATGTTCGTCAGCGCGAACTGATAGTCCCACTCTGCGGTATGCCGAGTGGGATACAGCAACTGGTTCTCGTGGAAGTACACCACAGCAGGGACGCCCGATACCGCGGCGCCGGCGAGTCCGAGGAACTCGGCCAGGTTGACGAACGTGCTGGCGAACACGACGTCCCATCTCGCGCCGGCATCCGCGAGAGCTCTGGCCTGCTCGGCGAAGGTCATCGCCGATCCACGCATCCGCCACTTCCATTTGCGGGGCGGAAGCGTGAGCAGCTCGAAAGCGATGCCTCGCGACGACAGGCTGGCGACCAGCCCGTCGAGCACCGCGCGGTGGGAGCCTCCATAGTACGGCTCAAGCGCGAGGACGTGCACCGGTCATCCCTCCATCAACGAACGATGCCCCGGCACCGCTGCAGGCGGCGACGGGGCATCGTCAGCGGGACTGATGGGCCGTGGCCCTTACTTGTAACTCTCTTTGACCCGCTCGTAGCTCACATCCCCAGATGCGATCTCCTCAAGCGCCAGCGTAAGCGGCTTCGTGCTCGTGATCTGCGCGATCTGCGGCGCCTGCATCGTCAGCAGGGCCTGATCGCGGACGCCATGGATCATGTCGTTGATCTGGCGAGCGCGTTTGGCGGCAACGATGCACAGCGTGTACTTGGAGTCTACTTTGTCGAGCAACAGATCGATCTCGGGCTTGATGACCATATCAGGAGCGTCCTTTATCGGCTCGAAGGGATTCAACGATGCGGACCAGGTCGTCCGTGGCCCGGCAGATGTCATCGTTTTCTACCACATGGTTGTATGCTTCCACAAGCGGCAACTCGCCAAGGGCTGTCTGCATACGTACTCTGACCTGCTCGTCTGTCTCCGTGCCTCTCGCCCGGATCCTGCGTTCGAGCTCATCCAGCGGGGCCGTGACGAACAAGAGCACCGCCTCCGGCATGGTCCGCACGACCTGAAGCGCGCCTTGCGGGTCTATCTCCAGGATGACGTCGAGCCCCTCCTCGAGTTTGTTCTCCACAGCCGAAACGAGCGTCCCGTACAGATTGCCGTGCACCTCCGCCCACTCCAAGAAGCCACGGTTCCCGACCAGCGCAGCGAACTCCTCCCTGCTGAGGAAGTGGTATTCGACGCCGTTGGTCTCCCCGGGACGCGGAGGCCGAGTGGTGGCCGACACCGACACCCATAGACCAGGAACCCTGGCAACCAGCCGGTCGACCAAGGTTCCTTTGCCGGCACCCGACGGACCGGAGATGACGATGACCGAGCCTCGCGGCATGAAGCGGTTGATCCCCGCTGCTAGCCTAGACGCTGCATCAGCAGCTCGCGCTGGCGGGCACCAAGGCCCTGCACGCGACGGCTCTCCGAGATCTCGAACTCGCTCATGATCTTCGCGGCCTTCGCCTTGCCGAAGCCGGGGAGGCTCTCGAGCAGGGTCGAGACCTTCATGCGCGCAACGATCGGGTCGTCCGCCTTCTTCATGACGTCCGCGAAGGACATCGTGCCGGCCTTGATGGCCTGGCGCAGATCCGCACGTGCCTGACGTGCCTGCGCTGCCTTCTCCAATGCCTTCCTGCGGTCCTCCGGCGACAGGTTAGGTAGTGCCATGATTCCTCCTCGCCTATCGGGCCTGTGTCCGCGGGCAGTCCGTTCAATGCCCCCAGCACACGCCCTCTTCGCGTCACAGCGGTAAATGATACCCCTGACCTGCGAGGATGCCAACCCTTAGTCGGACAGACGTCTGCTGCCGGGCGAATCGATGGGGGTGCCCGACGCACATTGCGTGCACTCACGTGGCTCCAGAGACTCAACCTCAAGTCTAAGGAGAGGCAGAAATTCGGCGTCGAAGAGCTTGGCGCCTCCCCGATCGATGATCGACGTGACGGCGACGGTCTCTCCCCCGCAGGCTCGTACCAGGCCGATGACCTCGGCCACGCTCCCGCCCGTGGTGACCACGTCCTCGACGACAAGTACGCGCTGCCCGGGCTGCACGGCGAAACCACGCCTGAGGGTCATCGATCCCTGCTGCCGCTCGCTGAAGATGAACCTGACCCCGAGCGCCTGGGCCACGGCAAAACCGATGACGATGCCGCCGACCGCCGGAGCTGCCACCAGATCGATGCGCCGGTCGGCGACTCGGCGTGCCATGGCCTCTGCAAGACGCGTGGTCAGAGCCGGGTCCTCGAGAACGCGGGCACACTGCACGTACGTGCCGGAGTGCCGACCGCTGGTCAGCTGGAAGTGTCCGTGCAGGATCGCTCCCGCACCGCGCAGCGCGTCGAGCACCTCGCTCTCGCCCATCGTCATGCCGACATCTCCTTCACGATCGATCTGGCAGCGGCCACTGGGTCCTCCGCGCCCGTGATCGGCCTGCCCACAACTATGTGCGAAGCGCCCGCTGCGATAGCCTGCGCCGGGGTGGCTGTGCGCGCCTGGTCGCCGGCCTCGTCGTGGATCGATCTGACTCCGGGTGTTACGACCAGCGCCTCGTCCCCGATGGCCTGGCGTACGAGCGAGGCCTCGAGCGGAGAGCACACGACACCGTCGCAACCGACGCTGTGGGCCAGCACGGCGAGCGCTTCGACCTGCCCCGCCGCGGTCCGCGCGCATCCGAGAGAGGCGAGCGCGAGGTCGTCGAGGCTCGTGAGGACGGTCACGGCCACCAGTGCCGGTCGCGGGGTGCTGAACCGCTCGGCCGCCGCGTTGATGCCTTCGACCGAGGCCTCGAGCATCGCGCGACCGCCTGAGGCGTGCACGGTGATCATGTTCGCGCCGGCGCGGGTGAGCGTCCTGCAGGCGCCGTGCACCTGGTGCGGGATGTCGTGCAGTTTGAGGTCGACGAATACCTTGAAGCCCAACGCCCGGAGCTCCCGCACGATGCCCGGCCCTTCGGCGTAGAACAGCGTCATCCCCACCTTCACCCAAACCACTTGCCCGCGCAGCGAGCGTGCAATCACCAAAGCACGCTCTGCATCAGGCAGGTCGAGGGCCACGATCAGCTTGTCTCGCATGTCACCCTTTCTTCGAAACGCGGGCCACACGCCCGCACGCCACGATCAGCTTGTGCGCTCGGGCCACGCGGCTCCGGTCAGGTCGGCCACGCGATCGATTCCCCGCACCGCACAGAACTGCTGCAGGCCGTCGATCACCGAGACCGCGGACATCGGGTCCACGAACGTCGCCGTACCCACGGCGACCGCCGTGGCCCCTGCGGCCAGATACTCTACCGCGTCCTCGGCCACCATGATCCCGCCCATGCCTATGACCGGCACCTGGACGCTCCGAGCGACCTCCCACACCATCCTGACGCCAACGGGCCGGATGGCCGGACCGGAAAGCCCGCCCGTGCCGCGAGCGAGCGTCGGGCGCAGGCTGCTGGTGTCGATCTTCATTCCGAGCAGCGTATTGATCAGGCTCAGCGCATCGGCTCCTTCGGCCTCCACCGCCCGTGCGATCTCCGTCACGTTTGTCACGTTCGGGCTCAACTTAACGATGAGGGTCTTCGTCGTGACGGCCCGCACCGCTCGCACTGCGTCGGCCGCAGCATTGCACGATGTGCCGAAGGCTATACCTCCTGCATCCACGTTAGGACATGAGATGTTGACCTCCACGGCGCTCACGACGGGCTCGGAGTCCAGACGTTCGGCCACAGCCACATACTGGTCCACCGAATGGCCGACCACGTTCACGATCACCGGCACGTCTGCGTCGGCGAGCCACACGAGATCCTTCGCGCAGAATGCTTCAACGCCCGGGTTCTGAAGCCCGATCGAGTTGAGCATGCCGCTCGGTGTCTCGGCCATGCGCGGGCTGTCGTTTCCGCGCCATGGCTCGAAGGAGACGCCCTTGGTCACAAGCGCGCCGAGACGTGAGAGCTCGAAGAAATCGGCGTACTCGGCTCCCGAGCCGAACGTCCCCGAGGCCGTCATCACCGGGTTGCGAAGCTCGAGGGCTCCGATACGCACACGCATGTCGACTCGCGGCGTCATCGGCGCACCGCCGCTTCGCCGGCGCCGGCCCACGCGACCTCGGACGCGTCGAACACCGGCCCATCGACACACGCGCGCTGCAGGCCCGACGTCGTCTCCACCACGCATGACAGACAGACGCCGACGCCGCAGGCCATGAGCCGCTCAAGCGAGACCTGGCAGGGAATCCCCGCCTGAGCCGCTTTGGTCGCGGCGATGCGCTGCATCGGTTCGGGGCCGCAGACGTACACGATGTCGGGTGCGTCGGCCGCAACCAGGTCGTCCATCAGGTCGGTCACGAGACCCGTGTGCCCCGCCGAGCCGTCGTCGGTAGCCACCTCCACGTGGCGGCATGTATCCTCGAAGATGTCACGAGCGAGCAGCTGATCGGCCGAGCGAGCTCCCTGTGCGAGCGTTGATGCCACGCCCAGCCGGGCGAGTTTCTCAACAAGCATTCCCATCGGCCCGATGCCGAGGCCGCCCGCCACCACGAGCGCGTGCGCCATGCCTCCCGGAAACTCCCAGCCGTGGCCGAGAGGCCCGATCAAGTCCATGCCATCACCGGGCTTCGCCTCCGCGAGCGCGAGCGTGCCAGCTCCCACCACCTGGTAGAGGATCTCGAGCTTTCCCGCGCCGGCCCGGAAGACGGAGAAGGGACGCCGTAGTATGAAGGCGGCTCCACGGGCTATCCGCAGGTGCACGAACTGCCCGGGCCGGATCGCTGCGGCAGTACGAGGCGCCTCGAAAACCACCCGACCCACATGCTCGGCCAGGCGCTGGTTCGAGATGACCGTCACGCTCTCCAGCGCCGGCCTGTGAGCGGAACACATCACGAGCCGTCTCCGGCGAAGTCCTGTAAGGCGAACACCTCGAGGTTCCCTCGAATGATCGCCTCTATCGCCGCCACGCTCGCCTGGGCCGCCGCGAGCGTGGTGATGTTGCTCACGCCATGCTGCACCGCTGCTGTTCGGATGTGGTACCCGTCCGAACGGGTTTCCCGTCCGAACGGCGTGTTGATCACAAGCTGGACGTCACCGTTCACGATGCGATCCACCACGTTCGGTCTGCCTTCGTGCACCTTGCGCACCTGTTCCACAGGAAGACCGGCGGACTGCAGCAGGCGCGCGGTACCCTTCGTGGACATGATACGGAAGCCGAGAGCGTGCAGCTGGCGCGCGACCGGCACGACGGATCGCTTGTCGCGGTCGCACACGGAGATGAACGCGGCGCCCTCCTTGGGCAGCGAGTAGTCGATCGCCAGCTGCGACTTGCCGTAAGCCGAGGGGAAGTCCTCGGCCACCCCCATGACCTCACCGGTCGACTTCATCTCGGGGCCAAGGACGCTATCGGTCCCAGGGAAGCGGCCGAACGGCATCACTGCCTCCTTCACGCAGAAGCGTCCGAGGTCGCGGTCCTCGGCGGGAAGATCCATGCTGGCGAGCTTCTCACCTGCCATCACACGCGCCGCCACCTTGGCGAGCGGCACTCCAGTGGCCTTGCTCACGAACGGCACGGTACGGCTCGCCCTCGGGTTCACCTCAAGGACGTGGACCTCCTCATCCTTGACCGCGAACTGGACGTTCATGAGACCGCGAACGCCGAGCGTGAGGGCAAGGTCCCGGGCATGTCCTTTGATGCGCGAGATCGTCTCCTCGCCGAGCGAGAACGGCGGGATGCAGCAGGCCGAATCGCCACTGTGGATGCCGGCCTCCTCGATGTGTTCCATCACGCCGCCGATGTAGACCGTCTCGCCGTCACATACCGCATCCACGTCCACCTCTATGGCGCCCTCCAGGAAGCGGTCGAGGAGCACCGGGTGGTCGGGCGAGACCTCGGTGGCCCTCTGCACGTACCGCAGCAGGTACTCCTCGTTGTACGCGATCACCATCCCTCGTCCGCCAAGCACGTAGCTCGGGCGCACCAGCAGCGGGTAGCCGATCCGCGCGGCAACCTCGGTGGCCTCCACGACAGTGGTGGCGGTCCCGGCGGCAGGGTACGCGATTCCGAGCGAATCGAGCACCTCAGCGAATCGTTTGCGGTCCTCGGCCAGATCTATCGCCTCAGGACTCGTGCCGAGTATGGGCACGCCCGCCTCCGCGAGCGCATGCGCGAGCTTCAGCGGCGTCTGTCCGCCGAAGGTGACGAGAACGCCGTCGGGGCGCTCGAGCTCGATGATATCCATGACATCTTCGAAGGTGAGCGGCTCGAAGTAGAGCTTGTCCGAGGTGTCGTAGTCGGTGGAGACGGTCTCCGGATTGCAGTTCACCATGATGGTCTCGTAGCCGGCATCGGAAAGCGCGTATGCCGCATGCACGCAGCAGTAATCGAACTCGATGCCTTGGCCGATGCGGTTCGGACCCGCGCCAAGGATCATCGCCTTGGGTCGCTCCGAACGGACCGCCTCGTTCTCTTCCTCGTACGTCTTGTAGTAGTAGGGAGTGCTCGCGAAGAACTCGGCGGCACACGTATCCACCGCTTTGAACGTAGCTGTCACGCCGAGGTCGAGCCTTCGTGCCCTCACGGCAGCCTCGATGCTTCCTGTAAGGTTCGCGATCTGCCGGTCAGATAGTCCGTGTTGCTTGGCGTCGCGCATCTGCTGTGGCGTGAGTGAGTCGAGCGGCTTGCCCCGCAGCGCCTCCTGCATACGCACGATGCGGGCGATCTGATGCACGAACCAAGGATCGACGCCGGTGAGATCGTGCACTTCATCCTCGCTCCGCCCGCGGCGTAGCGCCTCAGCCATGTAGAAGGGCCTCTGT
>JAJZRZ010000003.1 GCA_021850085.1 Actinomycetes bacterium
CCAGCCGGGCGACAAAGCTGGCCGGGGCCAGCCGCAGCGCCGAGGTCAGCGACAGATGCGCCCCCACGCCGCACAGCCCCACCAGCACCAGCCAGGGCAGGGTGGCCGCCGAGGGCCAGCGCATCTGCCCGTCGGCCATCTGCCTGTCCGCATCGGTGGGCCACGCGGATCTGCTGGTGCATCGCCGGCCGCGTGTGGCCATCGTCTCCACCGGTGACGAGCTCGTGGAGGTCGCCGAGAAGCCCGGACCGGGAAAGATCCGCAACTCGAACTCGTACTCGCTTGCAGCGCAGGTGCTCGAAGCGGGCGGCGAGCCGCACCTGCTCGGCGTCGCGCGCGACACCGAGCCCGATACCCGCGCCCTGTTGTCCCGGGCGCCCGAGTACGACCTCATGGTCACGACCGGCGGAGTGAGCATGGGCGACTTCGACGTGGTGAAGAAGGTCCTCTTGGAGATCGGCGAGCTCGACTTCTGGCGTGTGGCGATGCGACCCGGAGCCCCGCAGACCTTCGGCACGGTGGGAGGGACGCCGTTTTTCGGCCTGCCCGGCAATCCGACATCCACGATGGTCGGCTTCGAGCTGTTCGTCCGGCCCGCGCTCCGCAAGATGGCGGGCTTCTCCTCGCTCATCCGGCCTCGCGCGGTGGCGACCCTCACGCACGACGTGAAGAAGAAGGCCGACCGCCGCTATTTCCTGCGCGGGCGTCTGGCGCGCACCGGCGACGGCTACTCGGCATCGATATCCGGCAACCAGTCCTCGGCGCTGCTCACCGCGATGCACAGAGGCAACTGCCTGATATCTCTGCCGGAGGGAGCGGATACCGTCCCTGCGGGCTCGCTGGTGACCTGTATCAGACTGGACATGGAGGAAGGAACAGCATGAGCGGCAACGGACCCAAGAAGCTCGATCCCCGGTGGGCCGAGCAAGTCACGCCGGAGATGATCGAGGCCGTGAAGGCCAAGGCCGACGAGGACGGCAAGATCACCTGCCCGGTCCTGCGCAAGTTCGCCGAGGACAGCGGCGTGCCGAACAAAGTGGCCGGCGCCGCCGCCGATCTCGGAGGCGTGCGCGTCCACAACTGTGATCTCGGGTGCTTCTAGCGTGAGCGAGGGGACCGGCATCCCCGTCGTCTCCGTGGTCGGCAAGTCCGACTCGGGGAAGACCACGCTCATGGAGCGCCTGATCGCTCACCTGGCCGATCGCGGCTACCGGGTCGCGACGGTGAAGCATCACGTGCACGACTTCGACATCGACGTGCCGGGCAAGGATTCGTGGCGCCACGGACGCGCAGGTGCGGTCGTCACGCTCGTGAGCTCTCCCGCCAAACTCGGCATGGTGCGGCAGACCGACCACGAGGCGTCCCTCGAGGAGCTGCTCGAGCTCGCCGGCGACGTGGACATCCTGCTCACCGAAGGGTACAGGCGCGCGGGGAGCACGCGCATCGAGGTATCGCGCCGGGCGCGCTCCACCGAGCTCGTGTGCGACCCCGCCGAGCTCTTCGCCCTGGTGACCGACGATGACGAGCTGCGCTGTGAGGGCGTGCCGCGCTTCGGCTTGGATGACGCGGCGGGTCTCGCCGATCTGGTCGAGACCACGTTTCTTGCGAGCAGGGTCACCGATGGCGACTGACTCCTACGGCCGCAGGATCGACTACCTGCGCATCAGCGTCACCGACCGCTGCAACCTGCGGTGCATGTACTGCATGCCGCCGGGGGGTATCAAGTGGAAGTCGCACGAGGACATCCTCTCCTTCGAAGAGATCGAGCGCTTCGCGGTGGTCGCGGCGGGCGAAGGCATCTCCAAGATCCGACTGACGGGCGGCGAGCCGCTCGTCCGTCATGGCATCGTGGACCATGTGCGGCGTCTGGTGGCCACCTCGGGGATCGAAGCCATCGCACTCACCACCAACGCCACGCTGCTCGACCAGTACGCTGCCGAGCTTGCCGACGCGGGCCTGAAGCGCATCAACATCTCGCTGGATACTCTGGACCCCGGGGTCTATGAGCGGATCACGCGCCGCGGCAGCCTTGTGGACGCGTTGCGTGGGTTGGACGCGGCCTTCGCGACGGGGATGGCCCCCGTGAAGCTCAACGCTGTGGTGGTGCGCGGTCTGGAGCAGGATCTGCTCGGATTCGCGCGCATGACGCTGGACCGGCCGCTGCATGTGCGCTTCATCGAGTACATGCCCGTGGGCGGCGTGGGTGACAGCGCATGCTCCGCGGAAGGCGATGGCTGGACGGAGGCCGATCACGTCGCCACCGACGAGATCCTCGAGCGCCTCACCGCCGGCGCTCTCGCCGCGGGACTCGGAGAACTCGAGGCCGTCGGTCGTGCCGAAGCGCCGGGCGGGTGGGGTCCGGCACGCTACTACCGGCTGCCGGGCGCCCGCGGTACGCTCGGTGTCATCTCGCCGCTGTCGCACCACTTCTGCGGCGAATGCAACCGGCTTCGGCTCACCGCCGACGGGAGGTTGCGCACCTGCCTGTTCTCGGATGAGGAGATGGATGTTCGCTCCGTGCTCCGCACCGGCAGCGACGCGGATGTCCGGCAGATCATCCGGGAGGCGCTCGCCGCCAAGCCCGAGGGGCACGACCAGCGCATCGGCACGCTGCGCAGCATGTCGCAGATCGGAGGATGAGATGGGCGATCGTCTGACGCACCTCGACGAGCACGGCGCCGCGCACATGGTGGACGTGGCGGGAAAGCCGGTCACGCATCGCCGCGCGGTGGCCGAGGGGAGGGTGCGGATGAGACCCGAGACGCTCGCGATGATCGTCGAGGGTCGCGCTGCCAAAGGCGACGTGTTCGCCGTGGCGCGCATCGCCGGCATTCAGGCGGCGAAGAAGACCGCGGACCTCATCCCGCTGTGCCACCCGCTGCCCATCACGAAGATCAGCGTGGAGCTCGAGCCGGGAGATGCCGAAGTGCGCATCACCGCCGTGGTTGAGACCGACGGCAAGACCGGCATCGAGATGGAGGCCCTCAGCGCGGTATCGGTGGCAAGTCTCGCGCTCTACGATATGTGCAAGGCCGTCGACCGAGGCATGGAGATCACCGGCGTTCGCCTGCTCGAGAAGAGCGGCGGCGCCTCAGGCACGTGGACCCGCAAGGAGGGCTAGCCGAAATGGCCGCAACAGTCACGTCCATCAACCTTTCCGCCAAGAAGACCGTGCGCAAGACGCCCGGCACCGAGGGCCTGCTCGTCGAGAACCGTGGTTTCGAGGGCGACGCCCACGCTGGCGACTGGCACCGCCAGGTGAGCCTGTTGGCCGAGGAGTCGATCGCCAAGATGCAGGCCAAGGGTCTCGACGTGGATGCCGGCGACTTCGCCGAGAACATCACCACTCGCGGCATCGCCCTCGTGTCACTGCCCATAGGCACGCGCCTTCGCGTCGGCGGCACCCTGCTTCAGGTGAGCCAGATCGGCAAGGAGTGCCACACCAAGTGCGCCATCTACTACCAAGCAGGCGACTGCGTGATGCCGAAGGAAGGGATCTTCGCTACCGTGGTAGAGGGCGGTCAGGTCAACGTTGGCGACGAGATCAGCGTGATGGAGGCGTAGGGTCTGTATGCGTCGTTGAAGATAGGCGTGCTCACCTCCTCGGACACGCGTACCGAGGTCACCGACACGTCGGGTCGTGCGCTCATGGAGCTTGCTGAGGCGCGCGGCTGGACGGTGGTCGCGTACCATCTCGTCCCCGACGAACGCGACGCGATCGCCGCCGCGCTCGTGCAGATGGCCGACGTGGACCACTGCGACGTCATCTTCACGACCGGCGGCACAGGGCTGAGCCCGCGCGACGTCGTCCCCGAGGCCACGCTCGAGGTCTCCGGCCGCGAGGTTCCCGGCATCGGCGAGGTCATCCGGGCCGAGAGCCTCAAGATCACGGATCGCGCGATGATCTCCCGCGGCACGGCCGGCCAGCGAGGCGGCACCCTCATCATCAACATGCCCGGCTCCGAGAAGGCGGTGCGGGAGTCGTTCGGCTTCGTGGAGGGCGTGCTCGAGCACGCCGCAGAGATGATGGCGGGCGGGGGGCACGGCTGACAAATGAGGGACACTCGGCCGATCCGCTACTTCGACCATGCCGCGACCTCGTGGCCCAAGCCGCCCGAGGTCGTCGACGCGGTCGTGCGGGCGATGACCGAGGCTGGCGGGAACCCCGGGCGCGGTGCTCACCGCCTCGCTCTGGCGGCCGCCCGCACGATCGCGGCATCGCGCGGATCGGTCGCGCGACTGCTCGGTGTGCCCGACGAGCGCGATCTGCTGTTCACAGCCGGCTGCACGCATGGACTCAATCTGGTGCTCAAGGGCACGCTCAGGCCCGGTGACCGGGTGGTCGTCTCCGCTGTGGAGCACAACGCCGTGGTGCGCCCGCTCGCACTGCTGGCCGGGACGGGGGTCGAGCTCGTGCGTGTGAGCGCGGACGCCGAAGGCCGCATCGAGGCCGATGACGTCGAGCGTGCGGTCGCGGCCGCCCCCACACGCATGGTGGTGTGCCAGCACGCGTCGAACGTGACCGGCGCCATCCAGCCGCTGGGTGACATCGCCGACATCGCCCACGACCATCGTGCGGCGCTTGTGGTGGACGGTGCGCAGGGTGCCGGACATCTGCAGGTGGACCTGCCCTCGCTCGGCGCGGACGCGTACGCGGTGGCCGGCCACAAGGCGCTGCTTGGACCGCAAGGCGTCGGCGCGCTGTATCTCGCGCCCGGCTTGGAGCCTGAGGAGTTGCTGCAAGGCGGCAGCGGCGGCCGCTCGGAGGGAGCCCAGCAGCCGCGGGTGCGGCCGGACCGGTACGAGGCGGGTACCTGCAACACGCCGGGGATTGCCGGTCTGGGCGCGGGTGCCGAGTTCCTGCTCGCGCACGGTGAGGAGATCCGTGCCGCCGAGCGCGCTTTGACCCGGCAGCTCCACGAGGGACTGTCCGCCATTCCGGGGGTCACCGTGCTCGGCCCGCCACCCGGCGAGCCGCGCGTTCCGGTCGTGAGCATGGTGCACGAGCGCGTCAGCCCGGACGAGCTCGCCTTCACGCTCGAGCACCGGCACGGTATCGCGGCGCGCGCCGGCCTGCACTGCTCGCCATGGGCGCACGCTGCGGTGGGCACGCTGGATACGGGAGCGCTGCGGTTCGGATTGGGATGGGGTCTCACGCACGCCGACGTGGAACTCGTGATCGAGGCGGTCACCGAGGCGTGCCGATGAGCGACGCGCGGGAGCGGTTCGCGGTCTTCGGGTTCGAGGGCACGCATGAGGCGCTGCGCGCGGAGTCGGTCCTGCTCGATGCCGGCGAAGAGGTGGCGCTCATCCCCACCCCACGAGCCCTCGGATCGTTGTGTGGGTTCGCCGTGCGCGTCCCCCTCCACCGGCGGGACGCAGCGCTCGACGAGCTCGCGGACTCTGGGATCATGCCCAACGGGCTGATCGAGATCGGCGACCGCGCGTAAGCGCCGCCAAGGTCCGGCCGCTCTACCGGACGATGAAGACAGGCGTGCCCACGTCCACGCGCTCGTAGAGGTCCTCGATGTCCCAGCGGTGCATGCGCACGCAGCCCCGAGACGCCGCGGTGCCGATCGAGTAGTTCTTGCTCGTCCCGTGGATCCGGATGCCGGGCGCGTCGAGGTTGAGCGCACGCGTGCCGAGGGGGTTGTTGGGACCCGGCGGGATCGTCCTCGGCATGCTCGCGGCCCACGCGGAGCCGGGGTTCGACCACGTCGGCATGTATCGCTTCAGCGTGATCATGAAGTCCCCGCGCGGGGTGGAGTAGCCCGGCGCGCCCACCGCCACCCGATACTCTTTGACGAGTGAGCCCTCGTCGTAGAAGAAGAGCTTGCGTTCGGAGACGTTCACAAGGATGGCGGGACCGAGGTCGGCCTCGGTCACCCGAGGAGGTGTCAGGGTGACCGCGAGGTCCACCTGCTTCACGCCCTCGGTGAGAGCTCGCTCGAGGACCGCGGCGGTGGCCGCTCGGTCGACGGTCTGGCCGACGCGCGATGCGACAAGGACCATCGCTCCCGCCTCCACCGTCATCGTGGCGTCGGATGGGGTCGTGTCGACCGACTCGGCCACATCTTCGAGCCATGCCGAGAGCTTGGCCGCGTCGAGCGTCAGGTCCACCGCGACCGAACCGCCGCTCGGGCGCGAAAGCAGGCGGTCCGCCACGCGCAGGGGGATGGTGGCCGACCGCTTCGGAGCGAAGGCGGCATCCACCATCGCCTCCACGTCCACTTCGATCATCGCAGTCGGATCGAGCGTGAACGTCCGGTCTTTGTACGAGACGGTGAGCGGATCCGCGAGCGGAGCGGCAACCTCGGCCTCCAAAAGCTCGCGCGCCTGCTCGCGGGTGAGGCCGGAGACGTCGAGTCCTGCCACCGTGGAGCCGAGGGGGAGGATCTCGCGCGATAGATAGTCGTCCGCGACGGCAAGAGCCCCGCCACCCGCCAGGACGAACAGTCCCAGCGCTCCTATGAGTGCGATGATGCGCACCGGCAGCGAGGTGCGGCGCATGGGACTCCTTCGTTCCGGGACCTGAGGCGAAGCGACCGATAGGTGTCATCGAGCGGGACGTGCCATATTCTACTTGCGCAGGAGCGTGGCGTGAAGCCGCACGGGGAGAGGTCGGAGCCCGAATGGAAGAACAGCCCGCGATGGTCCGAGGGAATCTGAACAGATTGCTCGAGAAGGTCCACGAGGAGCGCGGGCTCGACTTGCGCCAGTTCCGCCGGCGCTACGTGGAGCGGCGCATCGCGGTACGGCTGAACCACCTCGGCCTCAATACCTACTCCCAGTACTCGACGTTTCTCGACGCGCACCCCGAGGAGTATCTGAAGCTCCTGGATGCGCTGACCATCAACGTGACCCAGTTCTTCCGCGACCCGAGCGTATACAAGCTTGTCCGTGATGAAGTGGTACCCGCCGTTTTGAAGGCGAAGCTCGACAGGAGGCAGCGGCTGGTTCGCGTGTGGTCCGCCGGCTGTGCCACGGGCGAGGAGCCGTACTCGCTTGCGATGGCCTTTCTCGACGGGATGCTTCGCTCGGGGGCGGCCGAGACGGTGCTTTCGGTGGTGGGCACGGACATCGACCGCGACGCCCTGGCCTTCGCCAAGCGCGGCGAGTTCCCCATCAGGGAGCTCGCGCATATCCCGCACTCGGACAGGATCCGCTACATCGAGGTGCACGGCGATCACTTCCGGTTCAAACCCGAGATCGCCCGAGCAGTCCGTTTCCAGTACTTGAATCTGTTCGCAGATCCGCCGATACACGGTATCGACGTCATCTTCTGCCGCAACGTGTTCATCTACTTCAACCGCCAGGACCAGGAACGGATGATCGGAGCGTTCAGGCACTCGCTCGTCCGGGGCGGGTTCCTGGTCCTCGGGCGCTCAGAGCGACTCTCAACCGCGATGTCCCGCGACTTCGAGCTGGTGAGCGTCAGGGAACGGGTGTACCGGAAGCCGATGAACCTGCTGTGAGGCTGCAGGTTTTGTTATCGTAAGGCGAAGCGGCCCGCCGGTGACGGGCCAGCGGCCGAGGAGGGGAAGCGCATGCCGGAGAAGTACCGGTCAAGCGAGATGCGGCGGGGTCTCGGATCCACGTTCACGATGCTGACATGGGTCACGATCGGCCCCGCGGTGGCGACAGGCCTGACGATCACAGGGCTGTTCGCCCTGCTCGTGCTCAAGATCGAGCCCAGACTGCTGCTGCTGACCGCGCTCTTCGGCGCCCTCGCGATGCTTGCGTGCGCGGTGCCCGGCCAGCTCGCGTGGCGCCGGGCCTTCAAGCGGCGTGTCCTTGAGCCGTTGCGCGATCTGGGGGGTGTGATGATCGAGGCCGGCAAGGGCGACCTGACGATCCGCGCCGAGGCGCCGCATCACGACGAGATCGGCATACTGGTGAACGAGTGTAACCAGCTCATCGCCTCGCTCGCGTCGATCGCCACTGAGGTGCGCCGGTCCTCAGATTCGGTGACGGGTGCGGCCACTCAGCTCTCAGCGTCCTCTCAAGAAATCAACGCCTCGTCCATGGAGATATCATCCTCCGTCCAGCAGATCGCGCACGGGGCGGAGCTGCAGTCGCGCAAGGTGGAGGAGACATCGGCCGCCATGCAGTCGATCTCGAGCTCCATCTCCGAGGTCGCGGACCGGGCGATGGAGGCGAGCGGCACGAGCGAGGTGGCGGCGCGGGCGGCGGCTCTCGGCGAGCAGGCCACGCACGAGGCGATCTCCAAGATAGGCGAGGTGAGTGCGGCGATCGAGACGCTCGCGGAATCGGTCGAGAACCTCGGCAGGCGCTCGGCGGAGATCGGAAGCATCGTGGACGTGATCACCACGATCGCCGATCAGACGAACCTCCTTTCGCTCAACGCGGCGATCGAAGCCGCGCGGGCCGGGGAGTCAGGACGAGGCTTCTCGGTCGTGGCCGAAGAGGTGCGCAAGCTGGCCGAGGGCTCCGGCAGGGCGGCCGAGCAGATCGGCGAACTGATCAAAGATGTCCAGCTGGAGACGGCCAAGGCTCTCAAGTACATGGAGATCGGCACGAACGAGGTGCACGTGGGCGCTCAGGTGGTCGAGCGCAGCGGTGACGCGCTGCGCGAGATCAACGATGCCGTGACCCGCACGGCGGCGCTCGCCCAGGAGATAGCCGCGGCGACATCGGAGCAGGCGAAGCGCACCGCCGACGTGGACCGGGCGATGCACGAGATAGCGGCTGTGGTAGAAGAGAACGCCGCGAGCGCCGAGGAGACCGCGGCGGCCGCGCAGCAGCAGACGGCATGCATGGAGGAGATATCCTCCTCGGCGCAAGACCTTGCCGACATGGCGCGCCGTCTCGAGGAATCGGTGCTCCGCTTTCACCTCGAAGAGGGGCCGTAGTGGACGAGAGCGAACGCGCCGGCATGAGACAGTATGTGCTCTTCCGCCTGTGCGGCGAAGAGTACGGATTGCCGATCGAACGCGTGCAGGGCATCATCCGATACCAACAGCCGACCCCCGTCCCCCATGCTCCGGCAGGAGTGGAGGGCGTGTTCAATCTTCGCGGACAGGTGCTCCCGATGATCGACCTCGGGCGCAGGATGCGCGGCGAACCCATCACTCCGACCCCTTCGTCGCGCGTCATCGTGACCGAGGTTGGCGCAGGTCCGGTGGGGCTGGCGGTGGACCTCGTGCACGAAGTCGCACGCCTTCCTGTCGCCGGGATACGTCCGGTCCCCCCCGGGACCATCGGCGGGGAGATGGGGGAGGCGTTCGAGGGAGTCGCGAACTACAAGGATCGGATCGTGATACTGCTCGATCCCGACAAAACACTGCCACAACCGGCATTCGGCGCGGGCCAGACGGGCCAGGAGGATGATGCGGATGTCTAGGACCGTGCTCGTGGTCGACGACGCCGCATTCATGCGGATGATGATCCGCGACATACTGAGTCGTGAAGGGTACGTCATCCACGAGGCGGTCAACGGGCGGGACGCGGTGGAGAAGTACGCCGAGGTCCGCCCGGACCTTGTGACCATGGACATCACCATGCCCGAGATGAGCGGGCTCGAGGCACTGCGCGCCATCAGGGAGGCGGATTCCGCCGCTCGGGTTCTGATGGTCAGCGCCATGGGTCAACAGAAGATGATCGTGGAGGCGCTGGAGCTGGGCGCCATGGATTTCCTGGTGAAGCCGTTCCAGCCAACGAAGGTGCTCGAGACGGTCAAGAAGTGCCTGCAGTCGATGCCGCGTACCTGATTGGGGGGCAATGCGATCCACGATCAAGGTCCTTGTGGTCGACGATTCTGCGCTCATCAGGCAGATGCTCACGCGCGCCCTGTCCGTCGATCCATCGATCGAGATCGTGGGTTCGGCAAAGACGGGGCTTGAGGCCATCGAGAAGGCGCATGCTCTGCAGCCCGACGTGGTCACACTCGACATCGAGATGCCCGAGCTCACCGGGCTCGAGGCGCTGCCGCACATCGTGAAATCCTCGACCGCTCGCATCGTTATGCTTTCGGCACTCAGCGACGCCGACACCACCTACCAAGCGCTGAGCGAAGGCGCGACGGACTTCTTGGTCAAGCCGAGCGGCGGCGTGGCCCGCTCGCTCAATGAGCTCACCGAAGACCTGCTCAAGAAGATCAAGATAGCCTACCGCGTCTCGCCCGGTCTGCGCTGCCTCGGCCGGGCGGAGGGACGCCCGACCCCAGGGGGGAACGGTCGTGGAGTACGGCGACGGGACCTGCCTGTCGACAGACTGGTCGCCATCGCGGCCTCGACAGGTGGTCCCCCCGCCCTTGAGAAGGTGTTTTCGGGCCTGACCGCCGAGCTGCCTGCAGCGTACGTGATTGTGCAGCATCTCCCGGCAGGCTTCACCAACTCGCTCGCCCGCAGGCTTGCACGGGTCACCGACATCAGGGTGCTCGAGGCGGAAGACGACATGCCGATCGAGCAAGGCACCGCGTACCTGGCGCCGCACGGCCACCACCTCGGCATCTCGGGCATGCGCACCAAGCGCATCGTCCTCGACGAGTCGGCACCTGTCCACGGTGTCCGTCCCGCGGCGGACCCGTTGCTTGCGAGCGCTGCTTCGAACTACCGGGAGCGGTGCGTGGGCGTCATCCTCACCGGCATGGGCTCGGACGGGACGGACGGGCTGCGGCACATACGAGAGGCCGGTGGCCAGACCATCGTCCAGGACGAGGAATCGAGCGTCGTATGGGGGATGCCGGGCGCGGCCATGCGCGCGGGCGTTGCCGGGCACGTGGTGCCCCTTCCCGCGATCTCCGCGGAGATCCGCCGTGCCGTGAGGGGGTGAGGTGCGCCCGTGAGCGATGACATGTCGGCCTACCGCGACGTGTTCCTCAGCGAGAGCGCCGAGTACCTCCAAGCGATCACTGACGGCCTGCTTACCCTGGAGGCGAACCCCAGCGACCTGGAGCCTGTGGAAACCATCTTCAGGGGCGCGCATTCCCTGAAGGGGATGGCGGCGGCGATGGGCTATTCGCGCACCCAGGATCTCACCCACAAGATGGAGTCGTTGATGGAAACGGTCCGCTCCCGTCAGCAGGTGGCGGACCGGACCCTCATCGACCTGATGCTGCGCGCAACGGACGCCGTTCGCGACGTCATCGCCGAGGAGTCCTCGGGCGGTGAGGCCGTGGACATCGCTCCGGTCGCCGCCGAGCTCGTCACCCGGGCCGAGGGCTCGGAGGCCAAACGGGCGATACGGGTGGATGACCCCGCTCGGGACACGATCGAGATCGCTGGTGCCGAGGGAAGCGAGGGGAGCCTTTACCGCGCGCGCATCACGTTGGAGCAGGGATGCGTGCTCAAGGGAGTACGCGCGTACATGGCGATCAAGCGCCTCAGTCACATGGGCACGGTCGTCGAGACGGCTCCCGGTACAAGAGAGATAGAGGACGAGCAGTTCGACCGCACCTTCGACGTCGTCTTGCGGACGAAGTCCACCGCCGAGACCGTCCGCGTTGCTGCACTGGCGGTGACCGAGGTGGACAACGTCGAGGTGGAGCTGCTGGAGTCCGCGCCGGCACCGGGCGAGTCCAAAGGTTCCGGAGCGCCACTCGGCCAGCAGCGCCGTCGCGATGTGCCGAAACTGAGCGAGACGCAGACCGTTCGCATCTCGATCGGGCATCTCGACACGATCGTGAACCTCGTCGGAGAGCTTGTGATCGTCCGCTCGCATCTGGAGGCCATCGCATCCGGTGCCGGCCGGCAGGATCTCTCCGACGCCCTTGGCGTCCTCGAGCGCATCAGCGCCGAACTCCAGGCCGAGGTCATGCAGACACGCATGGTGCCGGTGGGTAACATCTTCAACCGCTTCCCGCGGATGGTGCGCGATCTCGCGCACGACCTCGGGAAGGACGTGACGCTCGAGATGGCCGGGCTTGACATCGAGCTCGACCGCACTGTGCTCGACGAGATAGGGGATCCTATAGTCCACCTGCTGCGCAACAGCATCGATCACGGGATCGAGCCGCCTGAGGAGCGTCAGCACGCGGGCAAGCCAGGGCGCGGACGCATACGGCTGTACGCCGAACGCGAACGGGAGCAGATGCGCATCACCGTGGAGGACGACGGCCGCGGAATGGATCTCGACCGCATCTGGCGCAAGGCGTGCGAGCGTGGGCTGGTGGACAGGAACGCGCGCGAATCGTACAGCGACTGCGACGTGTTCATGCTGGTGTGCCTGCCGGGGTTCAGCACCATGGAGGAGGCGACGCGCATCTCGGGCCGAGGCGTCGGCATGGATGTCGTCAAGGGCAAGATCGAGTACCTCGGCGGGAGCATCACGCTGGCCTCGAAACCCGGCATGGGGACGTCAACCACACTTTCGCTCCCGCTCACACTGGCCATCATCCAAGCGCTGCTCGTGGCCGATCGAGGTCAGGTGTACGCCGTGCCGCTTGGCGTCGTCGAGGAGGTGCTCTCCGAAGACGAGGTGGGGCACGCCACCGTCGATGGCCGGCCGGTGGTCGTGTTGCGCGACGGCACCCCCGTCAGCCTGTGCAGACTCGACGCACTGTGCGGTCATCCTCCCCGTGATGAGCACGGGAAGGCTCCGCGGGACCACCTTGTGCTCATGCGCGTGGGTGGCTCTATGCGCGCGCTGGCAGTGGAGAGCCTCATCGGCAGACGCGAGATCGTCATCAAGCCGCTCTCGCCTCTGTTCCGAGGCACCCATGGTTTCGGCGGTGCCACCGTCTTGGGCGACGGACGCGTCGCCCTCATCCTGGACCCGCGTACCCTGTTCCTATCGGAGGCGTAAGCGATGGACCCGACACATCTGTCACCCTTGCAGATGGACGCGCTGGGCGAGGTGGGCAGCATCGGTGCCGGGCACGCCGCCACCGCGCTGTCCCAGCTCCTCGGGACGGCGGTGGACATAGAGGTCCCCGTGATCCGGCTCCTCCCAGTGGCCGAGGTTCCTACGGTCTTGGGTGGACCCGAGAACCTTGTTGGTGCGGTGTACAGCCGGCTGCTGGGCGACCTGTCGGGCGCGCTGCTGTTCGTGCAGCCGCGCAAGGACCTGCTCGTGCTGGCGGACCTGCTGCGCTCGCGCGAACCGGGCACTGCGAAGTCCCTAGGCGCTTCGGAGGAGGGGCTCGTGGTGCACGCAGCGGGAGTTCTTCAGTCCGCCTACATCGCCGCCATCGCTCGCTTGGCCGAGCTCGCCGTGCTTCCGGGGCCGCCGCAGTTCGCGTTCGATATGATCGGGGCCATCTTGGAGTTCGTCACCATCGAGGTCGGCATGAAGGCGGACTCGGCGATCCTGATAACTACACGCTTCCTTGCGACAGAGACCGTCGTGGACGCGTCTTTGTTCTACCTTCCCGACCCCGACAGCCTCGATGTGCTCCTCGGCAGGCTTGGCATCGTCTAGCCCATGACCCCTGCGGCCGACATGGGCGATCACTGGCGGCAGCCGGACAAGAACACGCTGCTGATAGTCACGGGTGAGCTGGCGGTGGGCGTGCATCCGCAGGTCCTCGTGACGCCGGCGCTCGGATCGTGCGTGGGCGTGACGCTTTGGGACGCCTTCCAGCGGCGCGGCGGTATGGCGCACGTGATGCTCCCATCACCGTCAGACAGTCGCTCGCAGGGGCTTGCGGACCGCTTCGCCTCCGTGGCGATACCCCGGCTGGCTGAGATGCTGGCGCAGGGAACGAGCACCCGGCGGTTCGTGGCCAAGATCGCCGGGGGGGCCACGATGTTCGGCAACGACGGGTCGGTCAGCATCGGCTCGCGTAACGTGGCCGAGGTGAAGCGGCAGTTGGCACTAGCCCGCATCCCGCTGGTTGCCGAAGATACGGGAGGAGCGCATGCACGCACGATAGAGCTGCACCTCGACACGGGTCTTTTGGTGGTTCGAAGCTACCGCTTCGGCATCAAAGACCTGTAGCATCGCGTGTACGGACATCGGGAGAGGGCGTGATGGAAGAGCGGACTGGGCCGATACCGGGGGCTGCGACCAGAAGTGGCCGGATCGACATAGCGATCGCCGGAGGCGGCCTCCGCGCGACATCGGTGCTGCGGCTGCTCAACGACATCGAGAACCTGAGCGTGCTCGCCGTCTACGACCCGTCACGTTCGGCGCCAGCGATGCGGCTCGCGAACGACCTCGGTGTGTTCGCAACTACCGAACTCACCGAGCTCTACCAGATCCCCGAACTCGACCTGATCCTCGACTTGTCGGATGATTCGGCGGTTCAAGACGCGCTTTCGGAGGAGAAGCTGAGCAACATCGTCATCGTCACGGGGAGCGGTGCCGAGCTCGTATGGGATCTGCTGATAGCCAAGAAGCGTAGCGAGGAGCAGGAGAAGATCTTCGTCGAGCTGCAAGTGGCTTACGACAAGATCCGCAGCCACGAACGACGCCTGCAGTCGAGCAAAGAGGCGCTGGAGAAGGCGAACGAGGAGCTTGAGAGCCGGCTTGCGGAGATATTCTTCACGCACGAGTTCTTCAAGGCCCTCACGACGTTCAGCACCATCGGGGACGTCACGAGCCTCATCGTCGACGGCGCCAACGGGATCCTCGGAGCCGAGATCTCCGCGGTCTACCTCTTCGATCATCACGACTGGACGCTGCGGCTGCACGCGTCGCAGGGCCGCTCCGATGACGTGTTCGTACAGGTCGTCCCCGTCTCCTCCACCATTCTCGGCGCGGCTTTCCGGGAGGGCTTCGTGCAGCAAAGCGACGTGCAGCCGGGGTCGGAACTCGCGACGTGGTCCACGCGCCCTCACGAGATCCGCTCTCAAGCGGCTGTGCCGCTGCGGTCGGGCGATTCGGTCATCGGTGTGCTGCTCATCGCATCCGCCACGTTCCGCGACCTCACGCATGCCGAGCGTGATCGCCTGCAGGTGATCGCCAACCAGTCGTCGCTCGCACTGCAGAACGCGCTGCTTCACGAGGAACTCGCACGCCTGTCGGTGACCGACCGTCTGACCGACCTGTACAACCACGGGCACGTGCACCAGCGTCTGGACGAGGAAATGGAGCGCTGCGTGCGCTTCGACCATCAGATGTCGCTCATCATGCTTGACATCGATAACTTCAAGCAGTTCAACGACCACTATGGACATCCCAAGGGAGACCTGGTCCTCAAGTCGCTCAGCTTGGTCATCCACGAGAATCTTCGCGAGGTGGACATCGCCGCTCGTTACGGCGGCGAGGAGTTCGTCATCGTGCTGCCCGAGACCGACCTCGCTGGCGCCGTGGCGGTGGCCGAGCGCATCCGCGCCGGTATGGCCAGAAACGTGCAGATCACCGGGGATGAAGGCGAGCCGGTGATCCAGACGATCTCGCTGGGCGTGGCGAGCTATCCCGTCCACGCCACCTCAGGGGCCGCGCTGATCGAGGCGGCCGACCAAGCGATGTATCGCGCGAAACGAGCGGGCAAGAACCAAGTGGTTGTCGCCTCCTGAGACTGGTGGATAGAATGCGTGTGACCGGCCGTCACACACCGACATAAGGATGTGCCCGTGAGTCTCAGCCGGGCGCTGAGCACGCTCTCGCCTGACGAACATACGGAACAGGTCCTGCGTGATGTGCTCATGGTGTTCGGGCATCACCCTCGCGAGTGGCTGAGCGAGAGCGAGATCCAGATGAAGGCGGGGAGGACCGCGCTCGAGATACGTCCGCTGCTGTCCGTACTGGTGGATTCCTACGTGCTCGATTTCGACACCGACAAGGGGTTGTACGAGTTCAGCGGTGATGTGGTTCTGCGTTTCGAACTCGACAGCTTCGTGCGTCGCGTCGAACATCATCAAGATCGCATGCGCACTAACGTTTCGAGGTTCAGACAGCGCCAGGGCCACTGACGGCTTCCCAGGGTTTCGATCGGAGTTGCTCGTGTTTCGACCCATCGCACAAGGCGGACGAGGCCCAGCCGTCGAGGACGTGCAGAAAAGGTTACTGACGCTCGGTTTCGACCTGGGCCCCACCGGCGTGGACGGCGTCTTCTGGGGAGCCACCCTGGCCGCGGTCCGCCGCTTCCAGCAGGAACGCGGCCTGCGCGAGGACGGCATCGTGGGCGACGAGACATGGGCGGCGCTCGTCGACGCCACCTTCCAGCTCGGCGACCGGCTGCTGTATCTCAAGCTCCCGTACCTGCATGGCGCTGACGTCGAGGCCCTGCAAGGAGCGCTCAACGTGCTCGGCTTCGCCTGCGGAGAGCCCGACGGGATCTTCGGGGTGTACACGGAAAGAGCGGTGGGCGAGTTTCAAGCCAACGTGGGGCTGCGCGTGGACGGGATCACCGGACCGGATACGGTCCGCGCCATCGAGAGGCTGCGCCATGTCTGGCGCGGAAAGGACCCGTCGTCATCGGCTGTGCTCGCGCTCGCGACGGCGCGCGTTGCCGAGGTGCTCCGGCACGCCGAGGTGACGCTGGTCTGCGCGGACGCCTGCGGTCGGGTCGTGGCCGAGCGGGTCGCCAACCTGGCCCTGGCGACTGACGCGGACGCTCATCTGCGGGTCTGCCGCGAACCGGCCACGCAAGACGGAACCGTCTTCCACCTCGTGAGCGACGCCTCGGGGGTTTGGCGCGACGGCATCCCGGCCATCCGCATCACTCCCGATGCCCCGGCCCGGGGGCGCTTCATCGCCGCCTTCCAGGCCGCGTCGCCCGTCTCCGAGGTGATCGTGATCCTTCCCGCGGGCGTCTGCGACGACGAGCACGATGCGCAAAGCGTGGCGGTCCATCTGCTCGACGGCATCTGCGCCGTGCTGTCGTCGAAGGGCGCGGATGTGATACCCTAGGCGGGCTGCTCGACCGCCATGTGGCGTCTACACGAGGAGGCGGGAAGCCTGAAGAGCATCCTCCTGCGGGCCGTCATCGGCCCGCTTCTCATACTCGCGACCGTTCTCAGCGTAGCCCCGCTGTCGTTCGCCGCACCCATCGACGAGAAGCGTGCGGAGGCGACTCGCATCGCCGCTCAGGTCGAAGAGCTCGACACGCAACTTGAGATCGCGGCCGAGGACTACAACGAGGCCAGAGGCGCGCACGGCGCGGTTAGTGCACGAATCGCAGAGAATGAAGTGCGTGCCGGCGAGCTGGCAGCTCGGCAGGATCAGCTGGAGGCCAACCTCGCCACCCGGGCGAGGGGGATGTACCGCCAAGGTCCGCTCGGCGTGCTCGAGGTGCTGCTGGGATCCACCTCGTTCCAGGAGTTCGCGGCCACCTGGGACCTTCTCCAGGACATGAACGACAACGACGCCTCTCGTGTTGCGGAACTGAAGGCCACCCGTGCTGAACTGCGAGAGACGTTTGCCGAGCTGGACGCGCAGCAGGCGGAGGCCGCGGCACACGCCGATCTGATGCATGCGCGCAAAGGGGCCATTGAGACGCAGCTGGCTGAACGGCAGCGCTTGCTCGCGGGCCTGGAGGCCGAGATTGCCGAGATCATCCGGCAGCAGGCCGAGGCGCGCCGGAGAGCCGCGGCGACCGCGGCTGCCGCAAAGCGTGCGCAGAGCCGGCCGGCCACCGATTTCGGGAACCCCACGCGCGCACCTCGTTCGCAGGTCGTGCCCATTGCCTTGTCCAAGCTCGGCACTCCGTACCGCTGGGCGGCTTCGGGCCCGGACTCGTTCGATTGCAGCGGCTTCACGATGTGGGTCTACGCGCAGGTGGGCGTGAGCCTGCCGCACAGCTCACGCTCCCAGATCGGCGTGGGGCAGCGCGTTTCGCGCGAGAACCTCGCCCCCGGCGACCTCGTGTTCTTCGGCCGGAGCAGGATCCATCACGTGGGCATCTACATCGGCGGGGGCAATTTCGTCCACGCTCCCAGCACGGGTGGTTCCGTGAAGGTCACGAGCCTTGACTCACGCGGCGACTACGTCGGAGCGTGCAGGCCGTGACGATCCGGGGCGGTGTGATGTGGATCCCGTCCACTGGCTGCTTGACGCTTATCGACCCGCTCCGCGTGGAGTAGACTGAGTTGGGCTAAAGCGCTCGGCGCTGCGCGTCGAAGTAACCCCCGAGGGGACCCCAGTGGAGGCGGCACGATGGCGGAGATCGACGGGCTACTCAAGATGATGGCGGACGCCGGGAGTTCCGACCTGCACATAAAGGTCGGAAGCCCTCCCGCGGTGCGCCTGAACGGCAGGCTTGTCGTGCTTCGGGATCTGCCCGGCCTCACCCACGAAGCCACAAGGGCGCTCGCGATGTCCATGATGGACGAGCGCCAGAAGACGTCGTTCGAGAACCACCGCGAGATCGATTTCGCGTACTCGCTGCCGCATGTGGGTCGCTTCCGCGTGAACGTCTTCCATCAGCGCGGCAGTGTGGGCATGACGCTGCGCCGTGTCACCACGGAGCGAACAGGCATCGAGGCGCTCGGCCTGCCCCCGGTCGTCCGCCGTCTGGCCGAGGAGCCACGCGGGTTGGTGCTCGTGACGGGTACCGCGGGTTCCGGCAAGACCACCACGCTTGCGGCCATGATCGATCACATCAACCACACCCGCGAGGGTCACATCGTCACCATCGAGGACCCCATCGAGGTTCTGCACCAGGATGTGAAGTGCATCGTGAACCAGCGGGAGATAGGGATCGACACGGAGAGCTACGCCGACGCGCTGCGCCATGTCGTGCGCCAGGACCCCGACATCGTGCTCATCGGCGAGATGCGGGATCACGAGACCGTATCGGCTGCGCTCACGGCGGCTGAGATCGGCAATCTCGTGCTCTCGACGCTCCACACGATCGATGCCACCGAGACGATCAACCGCATCATCGACTTCTTCCCGCCGTATCAGCAGAAGCAGACGCGCCTGATGCTGGCGTCGACTTTGAAGGGCATCATCTCGATGCGGCTGATCCCGTCGATAAACGGCGGGCTCGTCCCAGCTGTCGAGGTCATGGTCATGACCGGCACGATTCGCGAATACATCATGGACTCGGAGAAGACCTACATGATCCGGGACGCGATGGAAGAGGGCGAGTACTACGGCATGCAGACGTTCGACCAGAGCCTGCTGCGCCTGTACTCGCACGGGCGGATCACCCTCGACGACGCCACGGCGATGGCCGGCAACGCCCACGATTTCAAGATCAAGGTCCGCCAGCTCGGCGTCACACCAGAGCAGGCGGCTCAGACAGGCATCTACTGAACCTGGCCTCGCTCCACCGACCGGCGATCGAACTCACAGCCACTTCTTGAGCAGCGCGTTCACCTCGGCGGGCATGGAGCCTAGGCCGCCCGCGAACTTGGTGAGGTACGAATTCTCCATGAGCAGCTTCATCGTGATCATGAAGTACTCGCGTTTGTGGGGAGTCATGCTGTCGATCTGCTTGAGCTTGCCCATGTAGAAGCGGCGGTAACAGTCGAGGACGATGGTCTGAAGCTCGTCGCGAGTCATGGCCTTGGGCTTGACGACCGGCGCGACCAGGTTGTAGTCCTCGTAGTCTCGGCTTTCTATGTATGGTTCGAGGTCGGGATAGATGTCCGAGTACGGCCACGGTGCGATGGTGAGGAAGAAGGCCAGGTCGGGATCGTAGTGTTGGGCCAGCCGGAACGTGGCCTCGATGGTCTCTGGCGTGTCGTCAGGCATGCCGAGCACCATGCTCGTCTCAGAGATCATCCCGTTGCCGTTGATGAGTTCGATCGCGCGCCGTCCCTGCTCCACAGTCGCGTTCTTCTTGAACGCGTCGAGCGAGGCCTGGTCGGTGCGCTCCACTCCCACGTAGATATGATGGATTCCGGCAGCATGGTACAGGGGCATGATCGCTTCATCGCGCAGAATGTCGTCCACACGCGTCTCCATCAGGATGGTGATCCCGAGGTCGCGTTCGATAAGCAGATCAAGGATGCGCCGCCAGCGAGCGGCGTCAAGTGTGGGCGTCTCATCTGAGAACATCACCACTCCCACGCCGTAGCTCTCTTTCAGCATCTGCAGCTCGTCCAAGAGGTCTTCAGGGGAGCGCGCGCGCCACGTGCGGCACCAGAAGGCCTGCTGACTGCAGAAGGTGCACGCCTGGTCGCAGCCGCGCGAGGTGGAGACGACCGCGAGGTTCGAATCCGGCATCGGATAGAAACGGTACAGGCTCCAGTCCACAAGGTCCCACGCCGTGGCCAGGCCGTCGAGGTTCGTGAGGAAGGGGCGGTCCGGGGTGCGCACGACTTCCGTGTCGCGGAGGAACGCGATTCCGCGCACGTCCGAAGGGTCGCCCCCGTCATTGAGGCAGTCGAGCAGCTCAGGGATGGTCACCTCACCCTCGCCCCGGAAGACGAAGTCCACCGCGTCGCCGGCCTCGCGCAGCACTTCTTCGTACATGAAGTGGGCGTGCACGCCGCCGATACCGGTGACGGTCTCAGGACGATGCGCCTTGACCAGGCGCAGCAGCTCGATCGCTTTGGGATAGGATGGTGTGTATGCGCTCGTGAGCACCGCGTCGGGCGCGATCCGCTCGAGTTCGGCGGCGATTTGATCGAAGTCGTGGTCGAGCGTCATCGCATCGTAGATGACGGGCTCGTACCCTGCTTCCCGCAATGCGCCGGCGAAGTACACGAAAGCCACGTTCGGCCACTTTCCCGCTGTCTCGACCACCCCTGAGTGGTACGGCGGCGTGACCAAGGCTATGCGACGGATCATAGAGTGCGACCTCCGGGGCGCCGTGTCAGGGGTGGGGAGCAGCACGAGGACATCATGATATCACGGCGCACCGTGGCGCTTGGTCCGCCGCAGCCGCCAGAACAGGACCGCGACTGCGGCCGAAAACGCCCCCGCAGTGTCGATCGCCCAGTCCATCACGTCCGGGGTCCTGCCCGGAACGAACGACTGATGGAACTCGTCGCTGGCGCCATACAATGAGGCGAACACCACCGCGGTCATCGCCGCGGTCCACGGGCGCCAAGAGCGCGGCAGCGCGAGGGAGTACAGACCGCCGAGAACCGCGTACAGCAGGAAGTGGCCCGCGTTGCCGAACCGTCCCGGCACCGCCGAGCCGGGGAGCGAGGACAAGGCGAAGATCAACGCCATCCAAGCCACCGCTGCTATGGCCGCCGCCCGACGCAACCCACGCTCAGCGTCCATGCCGCTGTCCGCCTTTCTTCTTGACCTGAGACCTTGCAGATGACAGCGTATCGTACCGTCTGTCACAGGAAGAGGTCTGATGCGCCGGAAAACGGCAGTGCTGCTCGTTGTGGTTTCGGCGGCGTGTTTCGCAACCCTCGCGGTCTTCACGCAGTTAGCGTACGACGAGGGGGCGACCCCACTGCCTCTGCTTGCGTGGCGGTTCGCGATAACGGCCGCTCTGCTGGGCGCGTACGCGGGTCTCACATCGAGGAAGGCGCTGGTCGGCGCAGTCGCCGAAACGCCCCGCTTCGCCGCCATGTCGCTCACCGGGTACGGGGCGGCATCAGTCTGCTTCTTCTTCGCGCTCCAGCATACCGCGGCATCAGTGGTGGCGGTGCTCCTTTACGCCTACCCCGCCATGGTGGCCTTCGCCGACGCTCTCATCCGGAAGGAGCCGGTGGGGTCGGCGCGCCTCGCGGCCATCGTGCTGACCTTTGCGGGATGCGCGCTTGTCGCTGGCGTCCTCCAGCCCGGAGTGACCGTCAGTCCGCTAGGCATCATGCTGGGGCTGGCTGCGGCGGCAGGCTACTCCGTGTTCACGCTACTGTCCGAGCGGGTGTCTCACACCCCGCGCCTCGTCGTGATGATCTACACGTTCGCGCTCTCAGCGGTTGGCGTGGCTGTCGTGACAGTGCTTGCGGGAGAGTCGCTGTCGCCTGTGACCTGGCCGCTCACGTTGTGGGTCCTGCTCGGTCTGATCGTCCTGCTTCCCACGGTGGTCGCGGTGCTGCTCTTCCTTCGCGGAGTGCGAGAGCTTGGCGCGTCTCGTGCGGCGCTCGTCTCAACCCTCGAGCCCGTGTTCACGATCTTGCTAGCCGTGCTGCTGCTGGGCGATCGGCTCACCCCCGTGCAGTCGGCCGGCGCGGCTCTGGTGGTGGCGGGTATCGCGCTTGCCGAGTGGCCCGGCAGCACCCCGGCGCCGCCGCTTTAGACGCCGGCAAGAAGCGCCACGCCGGCGCGCAGGACCCAACCAGCCGCCGTCACGCCGACCTGTCCGCCGAACGACCACGCGATCGCCCTGCTGGCGTCGGCACGAGGCACCCCGGCCCCGATCAGGCCGCGGCGCGTGAGGTGACCCGAAGCGGCGAGCGCCATCAGGCGCAGCGCGGGCGTCGCCCCGAAGACGTACGGGACGAGCCCGGCGAGGAAGGCTGTCCCGAGCCGCCACCGGTCGACCGAGCCCTTCGGCACCGTGAGTGCGATGATCACATAGCGGGCAGCCGCCCAAAGGACCTCGAGAATGATGGTTGCGACGGCGGGCATCCATGCGTTCCTCGCCTCGGACTCCACAAGTCCTGCCACAAGCATGCCGAACGCGAAGGCGCGCAGGCCCACCGCCGAAGCCGTCTCGCGGGCTCGGCCCGCCTCCTCGCGCCAAGGCAGGGAGGATTTCGCGTGGTACTCGCCTAAGAGGAGCCATTGCGCCGACCATGCGCGCCATGCACGGGAAGCTCGCACGCCGGCCCGGACGAGCGCTCCTGCCGACGAGTCGAGCAGCCGGCGCCACGCGGTGAACATCGCGGCGACAGATTGCACAACCGTGCGGCGGTGGGGTGCGTGATCCGGTTCAGGTCCGGCGGCCTGCGTCATCGGTACCGTCCTTCGGAGCGTGCGGAACACCGCCCAGTCTACCCGAGCCGGACGGCCGCGCGTCAGGCGTCCGCAAGCCTCGTCTGTACCGCTCGAAGGATCGCCGGGTATGAGACCGCGCCGTCGTAGACGGGTTCGCCGTCGATCACCGTGACCGGGTACGCGAGGCCGTTCTGCCGAATCAGGTCCATCATCACCTGATGCGCCGCAGCCACCTCAGGTCTGCTGGTGTCGTGATAAACGATTCTGGCGCGCTCGCCGAAGCGGTGCTCCACCTCCGCACGGACGATCGCGGTGATCTCCTCCGGAGACCAGGACGGTCCTCAACCACCGCTCCAGCACGTGGTCTCGGCGGGGAAGTCGAAGATCTCAACGTTGACGGTCGGTTCGTTCATCGTTCTCCTATCCGAGCCGGGCCGCGCCGCCCGGGCAGCTCAAGACGCAGATGCCGCATCCGGTGCAGCGACCCTCGTCCACCTGGTAGCCATTGGAACCCGGGTACCGCCCGCCCGCGATGGGTATGATAGCTCCTCGTGGGCATGCCCTCCGGGCCGGGCATGCAGGTGAGCGGTCGCACGCTGTCTCATCGATACTTACGGTCCGCACGGTTCATTCCCTTCAGAAGGCTCCTGCGACCGGCATTGTATACCCAGGAGGGTATTTCTGCAACCGTCCGCGTTGCCAAAGCCGAAGCTGTCCGGTTTACACGACAGGCGTGCTCGCTGATACGATTAAGCGATGGGGAGCGTCGACGCACGAGAGCAGGGGATATGAAGAGCAGGCAGATCGAGGCCGGCAAGCATCGCACCATGTGGCTCGCGTACGGGACAGGCGCGGCGGTCGGGCTGGTGTTCCCGGTCATCGCGAACCTGTTGGTCGAGCCGAGAAGCGGACTGGCGTGGGCCGTGTTCTGGCTGATGTCGGTGGCGGCTGGTGTCGGCGTGGGGGGCGTATGCCACACCTTGTCGCGGGCATCGGCGGACAAGACGTTGCGCGGTGTGCTCGAACAGGCGACCGCCACGCTCGGCTTCACGTCGGGCGCTGCAGCCGATGGAGATGCGGTCACGGCGGAACTGGAGCGGATCCTTTCGGCCGCGGCTGCGATGCTCGGTCAGATCAGGGCCGCGAACGACAATATCCGCGCGGTCACGGCCGAGGTCCTCGCCGCCACGGAGCAGCAGGCGTCAGGCGCGGCGCAGCAGGCCGCTGCGGTCACGCAGACTTCGGCCACCGTTGAGGAGCTCGCGCAGACCTCCTCACAGATCGCAGACAATGCGGGAGCGGTCGTTCGTATCGCCGAGAAGACGCTCGCGAGCGCCGAGGAGGGCATGACCGCCGTGGCTACCACGGCGGCGGGAATCGAGGACATCCGCGAGACCACCATGCAGTCCTCCGACCGCATCCTCGCGCTCGGAGAGCGCAGCCAGGAGATCGGCCGCGTCCTTTCGATCATCAACGAGATCGCGGAGCAGACGAAGATCCTCGCGCTCAACGCCGCCATCGAGGCGGCGCGGGCCGGGGAGGCAGGCAAGGGCTTCTCGGTCGTGGCGGAGGAGATCCGCAAGCTCGCCGACTCGGTGACCGAGTCCACAGGAGAGATCAGCCGCGTGGTGCGCGAGATCCAGGCGTCGGCCTCGGCGCTCATAATGCAGACGGAGAAGGCGGCCAAGAAGGTCGCCGAAGGCCAGGATCTTGCGCGCAACACCCAGGATTCGCTTGAGCGCATCGTGGCTCAGGTTGAGGAAACCACGGATGCCGCCAAGCAGATATCCATAGCCACGCAGCAACAGCGGACAGCATCCGACCAGGTGGTGGTCTCGATGCGCGAGGTGGCGCTTGTGTCACAGCAGGCCGCCGACGCCTCACGCAAGATCAGCGCGGCGATCACCGAGTTGACGTCTTTGGCCGACGCGATGGTGAGACGATGAGAGTCTCCGCCCCCGAACAGCGGCTCCTCGATGCGGGGCTCGAGCTCCCGCCCGCCCCCACCGTGCTCGGTGCGTACGTGCCAGCTGTCAGGTCGGGGAACCTGGTGTTCACGGCAGGACAGCTCCCGATGAGGGACGGCGCGCTTCTCGCGCAGGGCACGGTGGGGGCGGGCGTGACCGAGGAGGAGGCCGTCGGATGCGCGCGGCAGTGCGCCCTCAACGCTCTCGCTGCAGCCTCGACGGTGTGCGACCTGTCTTCGGTGAAGTCCGTGGTCAAACTTGTCGGTTACGTGGCCTCGGCCCCAGGTTTCACCGCGCAGCCTGCCGTGCTCAACGGCGCGAGCGATCTCGTGCGGGTGGCGTTCGGAGAGGCCGGTGCGCACGCGAGGGAGGCCGTGGGGGTAGATCG
>JAJZRZ010000138.1 GCA_021850085.1 Actinomycetes bacterium
CGCGCTGGTGCAGGCCGATCGACGGTTCGTCGAGGATGTAGAGCACGCCCACCAGCCCGGAGCCGATCTGGGTGGCGAGTCGGATGCGCTGCGCCTCGCCGCCGGAGAGCGTGGCGGTGGCGCGCTCGAGCGTGAGGTAGTCGAGCCCCACGTCCACGAGGAAGCGCAGCCGCTCGAGGATCTCCTTGATCACGCGCCCCGCGATCGCCTGCTCGCGCTCGGAGAGCCGCACGTTCTCGAAGAACTCCATGCTCTCGCCCGCCGAGAGGTGCGTGACCTCGTGGATGTTCTTCCCGCCGAAGGTGACCGCGAGGATCTCCTGCTTGAGGCGCGCGCCGCCGCACGCGGCGCACGGGATGACCGCCATGTACTCCTCGAGCTTCTCCTTGCTGGCGTCGCTCTCGGTCTCCCCGTGGCGGCGCATCACGCTCGCCAGTGCGCCCTCGTACTGCGTGTACCAGAACGTCTCTCGGCCATCACGGGTGATGTAGTCGAGCCGGATGCGCTCGTCGCCGAGGCCGTGCAGCAGCGCGTGGCGCGCGTCTTCGGTCAGCTCGGCCCACGGTACGTCGATCGAGATGCCGAGGTGCTTGGCCGCCGCCTCCACGAGCTGCGGGTAGTAGTTGAGGTTGCCCGAGTACGGCTTGATGGCGCCTTCGACAAGAGTGAGCGTGGGGTCGGGCACCACGAGGTCGGGGTCCGCCTCGAGACGGCTGCCGAGGCCGAGGCACTCCGGGCACGCGCCGTAGGGGGCGTTGAATGAGAAGTCGCGCGGCGCGAGCTCGTCCATCGAGAAGCCGTGCGTGGGGCATGCGAGCGCCTGCGAGTACTCGTGCTCCTCACCGTCCACCACGGCCACGGTGACCGTGCCGTTGGCCAGCCGAAGCGCCATCTCCACCGACTCGGCCAGCCGAAGGCCGATGCCCTTCTTCATCACGAGCCGGTCGAGCACCACCTCGATGGTGTGCTTGAACTTCTTGTCAAGCGCGATGTCCTCGTCGAGCGTGCGCACCTGGCCGTCAACGCGCACGCGGGTGAAACCCTCGGCCTTGAGCTCCTCGAAGAGCTTGCCGTACTCGCCCTTGCGCCCCTTCACCACCGGCGCGAGCACCTGGAACTTGGTACCCTCGGGAAGCTCGAGGATGGAGTCCACGATCTGCTCGGCCGACTGCTTCTCGATCACGCAGCCGCACTCGGGGCAGTGCGGGATGCCCACGCGGGCGAACAGCAGGCGCAGGTAGTCGTAGATCTCGGTGACGGTGCCCACCGTGGAGCGAGGGTTCTTGCTCGTGGTCTTCTGGTCGATGGAGACCGCCGGCGACAGACCCTCGATGTGGTCCACGTCCGGCTTGTCCATCTGGCCGAGGAACTGCCGGGCGTACGCCGAGAGGCTCTCCACGTAGCGCCGCTGGCCTTCGGCGTAGATGGTGTCGAAGGCGAGGCTCGACTTGCCCGAGCCTGAGAGCCCGGTTATCACCACGAGTTTGTCACGCGGTATGTCCAGGTCGATGTTCTTCAGGTTGTGTTCGCGTGCGCCGCGAATCGAGATCTTATCGAGAGACATATCCGGGAGTGGACCTTCCGTGTGCGGGGTGGGGAGCGATTCTTCGCAAACATCCATTCTACTACGCCCGCGCGAAGCACGCAGAACGCGCGCCGGCAGCAAGACTTTCACTCGGCTGATACGCCCTTGAAACACGCCGCCGCCACGCTGGTGATGGGCGGCCCTCCCCCAGGGGACGCCCCATCGTCAGCAGTGAGAGGAAGGTGGCACATGGATGTGAAGGTGGCGCTGGACACCGTATGGGTGCTCCTCGCGGGCATGCTGGTGTTCTTCATGAACCTCGGATTCGCACTCGTGGAATCCGGCTTTGCCCGCGCGAAGAACACGGTCAACATCATCTCGAAGAACTTCATCGTCTTCGCGGTGTCGACCGTTGCGTTCCTCGCGGTCGGCTTCGGCCTCATGTACGGGGACGGCAACCCGTTCGTGGGCCTGAGCGGCCTGTTCATGGTTGGCGGCGCCGACAACAGTCCCGCGACCGGCGACGCTTACTCCGGCGTGTACTCGGCGCTGTCGTGGGCGGGAGTGCCGCTGATGGCCAAGTTCTTCTTCCAGCTGGTCTTCGCCGGTACCGCCGCCACGATCGTCTCCGGTGCGGTGGCCGAGCGCATCAAGTACCTCTCGTTCATCGTGTTCTCGTTCCTGCTCGTGGCGTTCGTCTACCCGGTTGTCGGCCACTGGATCTGGGGCGGCGGCTGGCTCGCCTCCCTTGGCTTCTGGGACTTCGCGGGCTCCACGGTCGTGCACTCCACCGGCGCCTGGGCCGCGCTTGCCGGCATCCTCGTGCTCGGCCCGCGCATCGGCAAGTACGGCAAGGACGGCAGGGTCAACGCGATTCCCGGTCACAACATGACGTCGGCCCTGACCGGCGCGCTCGTTCTGTGGCTCGGCTGGTTCGGCTTCAATCCGGGCTCCACCATGGCTGCCGAGCCCGTCTCCATCTCGCACATCATCGTCACCACCAACCTCGCCGCGGCGGCAGGCGCGCTTGTGGCCACGGCGGTCGCGTGGAAGTTCCTCGGCAAACCGGACATCGGCATGACCATCAACGGCATGCTCGGCGGTCTGGTGGGCGTCACCGCAAGCTGCGCGTTCGTGAGCATGGGCAGCTCGCTCGTGATCGGCACGATCGCGGGAGCGATCGTGGTCTTCGGCGTGCTGCTGCTCGACAAGCTCAAGCTCGACGACCCGGTGGGCGCGCTCGCGGTTCACGGGATGGGCGGCATCTTCGGCACCATCGCCGTGGGCCTGTTCGCCCAGGACAAGTTCGCCCCCGGCACCACCGGCGACGGCCTGTTCTTCGGCGGCGGCTTCGACCTGCTGCTGAGCCAACTCGCCGGTGTGGTCGCCGTGGGCGCGTTCGTGTTCGCGGCTTCAATGGCGGCATGGATGCTCATCAAGGTCACCATGGGCGTGCGCGTGACCGAGGAAGAGGAGGTCGAGGGCCTCGACATCGGCGAGCACGGCAACCGCGCGTACCCGGACTTCGTCCAGACTGAGACCGTGGCCTGAAGCGCCGCGTTTGAAAGGAGCAGCATCCGATGAAGAAGATCGAAGCGGTCATCAAGCCGCACAAGCTCGATGACGTGAAGGGAGCGCTGCACGCGCTCGGCGTGGCCGGCCTCACCGCCTACGAGGTGAAGGGCTTCGGCCGCCAGAAGGGCCACACCGAAATCTACCGCGGCGCCGAGTACACGGTGGACTTCGTGCCGAAGGTGAAGATCGAGGTGATCGTGGACGACGAACTTGCGCCCAAGGTGGAGGACGCCATCGTGGAGGCCGCGCGCAGCGGCAAGATCGGCGACGGCAAGGTGTTCACGTACGACTGCGAGGGCGCAATCCGCATCCGCACCGGCGAGCGCGGCCCGGACGCGCTCTAGGCTCGACGGGCAGCGCCGTGGTGACCGGGCCGCTCGACGGCTACATCGAGAAGCGCACGGCGCTCCTCGCGTCGGCCGAGCCCGGCACCGTGGCCGCCCGCATGCTCTCCGACCTCACCGACGAGGCCGTCTCAGCACTCGCTGAGGCGGCCTCGACACGCGCTGGCGCGGCTCCGTTCGCGGTGCTCGCCACCGGCGGGTACGGGACGCAGCGCCTGCTCCCCCACTCGGATATCGACCTGCTCATCATCACGGAGGCGCCGCCTGGCGAGAGCCAAGTGGTCGTGCGCGAGCTGATCTACCCGCTGTGGGACGCGGGTCTGGCCGCGAGCCACCAGGTACGCCGGCCCAAGGACCAGGCGCGTGCGGTGGCCGAGGACCTCCAGACGCTTACCGCGTTCCTCACCGCACGCTGCGTCGCGGGCGATCAGGCCTTGGCCGAACAGACGGTCGCGACGGTCTTCGGCAGGCTCAAGGGCCGGGCGGCGGCGCGCATGCTCCGGCGAATCGCCCAGCGCGAACGCCCCGGCAGTCCTTACCTGCTCGAACCCGACCTCAAGGAGAGCGCGGGCGGACAGCGCGACATCGACGAGCTGGTGTGGCGCGAGGCACTTCTCGCCGGAGTACCCGTGCACGCCTACGAACGGCTGGCGGACACTCACGACGCGATCACGGCCGCGCGTTGGCGGCTGCACCTTGGCTCGGGACGCTGCGTCAACGTGATGGCACTCGAGGCCGCATACGAGGCGGGCATCGACACCGGCCGTGTGCAGCGGGCGTTGGCCGAGGTGGATTCCGCGCTCCTCGAGGCGCGCGGGGTCGCCGAGCCGCCCGTACCCCACGACGTGGGTGAGCTCGCTGCGCTGGCTGCGGGACTCGACGGAGTCGCGTCCCTCGAACGGCTTGCGTACTCCGGAGCACTCGACGCGCTCGTGCCGGGCTTCTCGGCGATGATAACGCTGCGACGGCCCGCCCTTTCCCACCGCTACACCGTGGGGGCGCACTCGATCCGGACGCTAGCAACAACCGTGGCCGCCAAGGGCTTCGCATCCCTTACCGATGCGCAGCGCGACGCGCTGGCACTCGCGGCGATCGTGCACGACATCGGCAAGCGCGAGGAGAGACCGGGGCATTCGACACGCGGAGCCGAAGAGGCGGCCGCCGTGGCGCGGCGTCTCGGCCTGAACGAGGACATCGTCGCGTCGGCCACCGCGCTCGTGCGCGAGCACCTGCTGCTCTCCGAGGTGGCGCAATCACGGGACCTGAGCGACGAGGACATGGTGCTGGCGGCCGCCGCCCGCCTCGGCGATCGCGCTCTCGTGCGCCCGCTGCTCCTGCTCACCGCCGCGGACATGCAGGCAACGGGTCCGGATGTGTGGACGCCTTGGCGCTCCACGCTCGT
>JAJZRZ010000139.1 GCA_021850085.1 Actinomycetes bacterium
GCCGCGCGACTTGGAGCTCATCGTGGCAGCGACCTTCGACCAGCTGCTCGCAAAGGGCTTGCAGTGACCTCCACCCCCGACATCGCCTCCCAGTTGGCGCACGTGCCCGATGCGCCCGGCGTCTACCTGTGGAAGCAGGGCGCCGAGGTGCTGTACGTGGGCAAGGCGAAGTCCCTGCGCAAGCGCATGCGGCAGTACGCGTCGCTCCACGATGAACGGCCGATGGTGCCGCTGATGATGGAGCGTGTGGACAGCTTCGACTACGTGGTCACCAACAACGAGGTGGAGAGCCTCATCCTCGAGGCCAACCTGATCAAGGAGATCCGCCCGCCGTACAACGTGGACTACAAGGACGACAAGTCCTTCCCGTTCATCGCGCTCACGCTTGCCGACCCGTTCCCAGCGATCAAGTACACCCGCGAGAAGCACAGATCCGGCACGCGGTACTTCGGCCCGTACACGGATGCGCGCGCGGCGCGCGAGACCATCGAGGTGGCACGGCGCGTCTACCCCATTTGCCGAACCACGTGCCTTGAGTGGAAGCGCGTGAACGCCAAGGGCGGCGAGCCGAGCGGTAAGGCGTGCTTCGACTTCCACGTGGGCAAGGGGCCGGGGCCGTGCTGCGGGCAGGTGTCGCGCGAGGAGTACTCCGAGCGGGTGGAGCAGGTCATAGACTTCCTCGAGGGCAAGCAGGCCAAGGTGGAGGCCGAGCTCGCGGTCGACATGCGCGAGGCCGCCGCCGACCTCGACTACGAGCGCGCGGCCCGGCTGCGCAACTCGCTCGGCGCGGTGCGCTCGATCCGCGAGAAACAGCGCGTGGTTTCCGATCGGCCGCTCGACCTCGACGTGGTGGGCATCGACCGCGAGGAGACGATCGCCGGCGCCAACGTGCTGCAGGTGCGCGAGGGCCGCATCGTGGGCGCCAACGAGTTCGTGCTCGACAAGGGCCTCGACACGAGCGAAGCCGACCTCGTGGAGGGCTTCTTGCTGCGCTACTACGAGGAGGCGTCGCACGTCCCGCGCGAGATCGTGGTGACGGCGTTTCCCGAGGACCCGCAGGTGATGGAGGAGTGGCTCGCCGTCCAGCGCGGCAAGAAGGTGACGTTGTCGGTGCCCCGTCGCGGCGAGAAGCGCCACCTCTCAGAGCTCGCGTGCACCAACGCGCATCACGCGCTCATGCGCTACAAGAACCGCACCCGCTACGACGAGGAGCGCCTCAACCGCGCGCTGCTCGAGCTGGAGAGCGCGCTCGCGCTGCCCGCGCCACCGCTGCGCATCGAGGCTTTCGACATCTCAACGCTTCACGGTCGCTCGAGCGTGGGCTCGATGGTGGTCTTCACCGGCGGCAGGACCGATAAGGCTGCGTACCGCCGCTTCAAAGTGCGCCTGCCCGCCGAAGAGGCCAACGACGTGGCGATGCTCTCCGAGGTGCTGCGCCGGCGCTTCGCGCGCCAGGAGGCTGGGGACACGCGGTTCGCCAAGCGGCCGGACCTGGTGATCGTTGACGGCGGGAAGCCACAGCTGGGGGCGGTTTCGGCGGTGATGGCCGAGTTGGGGCTGGGGGGCATCCCGCTGGCCGGTCTCGCCAAGCGCGAGGAGCAGCTCTTCGTGCGCGGATGGGCGGAGCCGGTGACGCTGCCCAACGGCTCGGCGTCGCTGTATCTCGTGAAGCGGATCAGGGACGAGGCGCATCGCTTCGCTATCGAGTACCACCGCGAGCTGCGGGGGAGGGCGATGATCGCGTCGGTGCTTGACGACGTGCCCGGCGTGGGTCCCAAGCGCAAGAAGGCGCTGCTGAAGGAGTTCGGGTCGCTCAAGAGGCTGAGAGCCGCGAGCGTGGAGGAGATGGCCGCGGTGCCAGGTGTGGGGAAGGCGGCTGCCGAGGGGGTTGTGGAGGCGTTGCGGGCGATGCGGCACAGTCGCGCGGACGACGGAACGGTGGATGATGGACTCGCCTGAGGATAGAGCTCTGCCTGGCCTTACGGTGGTCATCCCCACCCTCGACGAGGCGATGCGCTTGCCCAAGCTGCTCGATCTCCTCGAGGCGCAGACGCTGCGTCCGGAAGTGATAGTCGTAGCAGACGCAGGGTCCACCGACGGCACGCGAGAGATCGCCACCGCTCGGGGCGCCCGTGTGGTGGAGGGCGGCAAGCCGGCTGTGGGCCGCAACGCGGGAGCCGCGGTGGCGAGCACAGAGCTTATCTTCTTTCTCGATGCCGACGATGAGCCGGACGCGGGACTTGTTGAAAGAGCCGTGAGCGAGTTCGTTGAGCGCGGTCTCGCGTCCGCTGGCGGGCAGGTCGCGCCTGTGGAGCGTGACCCGGTCAACATCGTGGCATGCGAAATCGTGAACCTCTATCTGCAGCTGATGCAGTACATAGCGCCGCACGCGCCGGGCTTCTGCATCTTGGTCCGTCGCGACGTGCATGAGGCTATCGGAGGTTTCGACGAGACCGTGGTGCTGGCCGAGGACCACGAGTATGTCCAGCGTGCCGCGAAGGTGGGCAAGTTCCGAGTCCTTCGCAACACCGCGATGCCCACTTCGATGCGGCGCCTCCACAAGGAAGGACTCCCGCGGCTTGCCATCAAGTACCTGTACTGCGAGATGTACGCGGTCTCCGGGCGCCCGATCTACAACGTTCCGTTCGACTACGAGTTCGCAGCTTTCGACGAGGGGGCGAAGGAGCCGCGCCTCCTCGACCTTCAACCGCTGAAGAAGCAGCTCGAGAAGCTTGCGGAGCCGGTCGCCGATATTCCGGCCGACGTACGCGAGCGGCTGCGCTCACTCGCCGCATGGAGCATCCCCCCGACTCGGTTCGAACGACTCTTACGCGACCTGACCACCGAAGACCTGCGGCACCTCCATGACTATGTCTCTCGCCGTGTGGATGTCGCGCGTCGAATGCCTCCGATCGTACTGTGGCGCATACGCAAGCAAGGAGAACGCACTTGGAGACATCTCACCGGTGCGCACCAGCCCGAGTCGAAGGGCGACAGCAGATGATCGCGATCCCGGTCGTGGAAAGTGCAGGCGCCGGGCTTACACAGACCGCGTAAGCTCTGTGATGTCAGTGGAGTATGCTGAAGCCGAGGGATCGCACCGGGCTGTCTAAGACGCTCGGATGAGCTTTCGCGGTCTGCAGAATGTAGGGTTAGGTGTCCTCGAGGGGAATCCATGACCGATCCGGGCGGCTACAGGCCAGGCGATGCCAAACCAGACTGGTTCGTGCTCGGCGATGAACTCATGTGGCCGCTTGTTGGAATGGGTCGTGCCACCGCGCGAGCTGTAGGATTGCCTGACGGACTTCGCGCACTCCCCGAATTGGCCGTCTGTCATCACGCTCAGTGCCTTTCCGCCAGCATTCACGCGAACGGCGGGGGAAACCACTCAGCTGCAGTGTGTCTGATTCGTCAGTCGATCGAGGCATTGACGGTCTTCGAGGTCGGCCTGCAGGGAGTTGAATTCTCGCAGCCACTCCTCACGCGCTGGAGTGACGGGAAAGCCTCGCACGGCGAGTTGAGACAAGCGCTCGAGCGAACAGTCTGGCCAACCTACGGACGTGGACTCTGGGAGGAGCCCTGGGAGGAATTCCACGCGAACCTGGCGCGCGCGGTGCAGAAGTACGCGCACTACACACCGGAACTCCAAGGGTGGCAGTTCGTGACGCTCGATCACGATGGCGCCGGCAGGGCGCTCGTCACCTTCGGCCTGGAGACTCAAGACCCACTCAAGATGACTCGCATCGCCTTGCTGCATATGCTCCTCACATGGATGCTCGGCAGGATCCTCCTTGCCCACGGAGAGAGCGTGGACGCTCTGGAGCGGAGGGCCAGCATCACATTGCTGGGCCAGACTCTCGGGTGCTCGAAACTGCTGCATCAGCGTGGGGAGTGGTGGGCCCAGCTTGCGCCCGGCATGTTCTTCAAGCCTGGACACAACTGGCGAGACACCTAACCCGGGCGTCGAGCAGAAAGCGCGCCCGTGTACGGTAGACTCGAGCAGGGAAGTCGGGTGGGGCGCGCTTCAGCTCACGCCCAAAGGCGTTAGATGGACACTGGGGGAATCGACCATGGAAGACCGTCGCGCTCGGCGGCCCACCAAGGACGACCGGGCGGCGGGTCGAACTCACGTCGTCTATGAGCTGCGGCTACTTCGCGAGGTCGTCGACGCGCATACCGCGGCTATGGGTGGCGGGCAGACCCCGGCGATTGATGTGATCTCACGTCGCCGCGCCATGTGTACGATCAGTGCTCTCCGGGACTCTGCCTTGATGCACTTGCGGACCCTGTATGAGTTCTTCACGAAGAACACACTCACTCGGGACGATATGGCAGCATCAGACTACTTCGGCGATTCGTCGTGGAGTCCCAGCTCGGAGTTGGTTGAACTTTCGAAAGCGATCGAGGACATCAACAAGTTTCGCAGCCACCTTACCTACACCCGCACGGACAGGAGTCGGGCCTGGTCGCTTGAGTCATTCATGCATGAGATCGAGCGAGCGTTCGACGGGTTCCTGCAGGCCCTGGACGACGATGAACGTGATCGCTGGATGACGCTGCTGGATGACGACTCCTGGCTGCCGGTTCGCAATACAGGGCGCGGAGTCACCTAGCTGCCATCTAACCCGGGCGTCGAGCAGAAAGCGCGCCCGTGTGCGGTAGACTCGGGCAGGGAAGTGGGGCAGGGGCGCGCTTCAGCTCACGCCCAAAGACGTTGATATGAGATTGCCGGTCAACCCGCAATCACTCACGGTCCTCTCTGGTTCTTGGCCGGTGCAAGCGGGCGGGCACATGGATTCGGCGCTCGACCATGCTGATATCCG
>JAJZRZ010000140.1 GCA_021850085.1 Actinomycetes bacterium
TCAGCGGTACGGCAACACGTCGTGTGCCTCCATCCCTCTGTGCCTGTACGACGCGCGGGCCGAGGGTCGCCTGGCTGAGGGCGATCTCGTACTACTCATGGGGTTCGGCGCCGGTCTCACCTGGGGGGCCGCGATCGTGCGCTGGACGAAGGGACCCGCGACATGACCCTGCACACCCGACTCACGACGCTTCTCGGCATTCAGCACCCGATAATCCAAGGCGGCATGGCGTGGACCGCAACGGCCAGACTAGCCGGAGCGGTCAGCAATGCGGGCGGCCTCGGCGTCATCGGCGCAGGACACATGCCCACAGATTCGCTCCGGGACGAGATACGCAACGCGAAGGCCATCACCAGCAAACCGTTCGGCGTCAACTTGATGCTCCTCACGCCGCACATCGACGAAATCGTGCAGCTGGTCCTTGACGAACATGTTCCTGTCGTCACCACCGGTGCAGGAAATCCCGGAAAGTACATGCCCGCCCTCAAGGAGGCAGGCATCAAGGTCATACCGATCGTCCCCTCGGTAGCGCTCGCGCGCCGCATGGAGTCCATCGGCGCTGACGCCCTCATCGGCGAGGGCATGGAGGCCGGTGGACATATCGGGGAACTCACGACCATGGTGTTGACCCCGCAGCTTGTGGATGCCGTCGAGGTGCCGGTCGTGGCTGCGGGTGGCATTGCGGACGGGCGCGGCGTCGTCGCCGCGCTCTCCCTCGGCGCCGAGGGGGTCCAGGTTGGCACCCGCTTCATGTGCGCCGAGGAGTGCACAATCCACCCAGCCGTGAAAGAGGCGGTGCTCAAGGCGAAGGACCGCGACACCGTCGTGACCGGGCGCTCCACGGGGCACCCGGTCCGCGTCCTGAAGAACAAGCTCGCCCGGCAGATCATGGAGCTCGACAGCCAGAACCGACCGGAAGAGATCGAGGCTCTTGGAGCCGGTAAGCTCGCACTGGCTATGCGCGAAGGAGACATCCAGATGGGCAGCCTCATGGCCGGCCAGGCCGCAGCGATGGTGTGCAGGATCGAACCGGCTGCGGACATCATCGCCGAGATGATGGGCGATGCCGAAACGCTGCTGCGTGGCCTTGCCGCCCGGGTGGGCGCATAGGGCATGTCGCGCGCACTTGCCTTCATCTTCCCCGGGCAGGGATCGCAGCGCATCGGAATGCTCGATGCGCTGCCGGTCAGCGATCGTGTGTCCGCCGCGCTGGATGCAGCCGAGTCCCTCTCTGGACTCCCGCTACGCGAACTCGCACAGCACGGTCCGTCCTCGGCCTTGGCCGACACGCGCGCAGCGCAACCGCTGCTGTACGTGGCCGATCTCGCGTGGGCTTGGGCGCTCGAGGACGAAGATGTCCTCCCTTCGTACGTCGCCGGCCACAGCCTCGGGGAGTTGGCGGCCCTCACGTTCGCCGGCGCGCTGACGATCCACGACGGCCTCGCGCTCGTCGTCGCACGGGGGCGGATCATGGCGCAGGTCGCGACGGACGTTCCGGGTACCATGGCCGCCGTGCTCGGCATGCCGAGGGACACGATCGCGCTCGTGCTCGAAGGCATCGACGGCGTCTGGGTCGCCAACGACAACAGCGAAGGACAAGCCGTCATCTCGGGAACCCATTCCGGGATCGATAGGGCGACTGCAGCCCTTGTCGCGGCGGGTGCACGCAAGGCCGTCCCGCTCGACGTGTCCGGGGCGTTCCACTGTCCGCTGATGGCGCCTGCCCGCGACGACTTTGACGTGCTACTTGGCGGCGTCGCGTTTTCCCGGGCCCGCATGCCGGTGATCCAGAACACTTATCCTACACCCGCAACGGACCCAGACACGCTCCGCGCCCGGCTGGCCGATCAGATCACCGCACCCGTGCGCTGGCGTGAGACGATGTCGACGCTGGTGAACCTCGGAGTCGATGTCGTCATAGAAACCGGTCCCGGAGCCGTCCTGACGGGTATAGCCCGCCGCGTTGAGGGTCTGAGCCCCGTAGGGGCGGAAGCGAACGGCTTGACGGGGGTGCTGGAGGTGGTGCGCGCATGACACGACTTCAGGGGCGCTGTGCGTTGGTGACCGGGGCTTCCCGTGGGATAGGCGCAGCCATAGCGCTAAGGCTCGCCGCCGAGGGAGCGTCCGTCGCGGTCAACTACGCTGGCCGGGCCGATGCCGCGGCTGAGATCGTGCGACGGATCGAGTCCGCCGGTGGACACGCCATCGCGCTCCAGGCCGACGTGAGCGATTCCAAGGCGGCCACCGCGCTCGTCGCGGATGCCACCTCCCACCTCGGCTCGCTCGACGTGCTGGTCAACAACGCGGGGATCACACGTGACGGACTGCTGGTCCGCATGTCCGACGACGACTGGGGCGCGGTCATCGATACCAACCTCACCGGTGCTTTTCACACGACTCGCGCCGCGGCCAAGGTCATGATGAAGGCTCGTTCCGGTTCCATCATCAACATCGCATCCGTCGTCGGTCTCACCGGCAACGCGGGACAGGCCAACTACGCGGCGGCCAAAGCCGGCCTCATCGGTCTGACGAAAGCCGTGGCCCGGGAGCTCGCTTCCCGAAACGTGCGAGCCAATGCCCTCGCTCCCGGCTTCATCACGACGGAGATGACTGATACCCTGCCTGAGGCGGTTCGTGATGGCGCGCGTGGATTGATCGCGATGGGAAGATTCGGGAGCACCGAGGACATAGCCGCGGCGGTCGCGTTCCTTGCAAGCGACGACGCGTCGTACATCACCGGCCAGGTCATAGCCGTCGACGGCGGGATGACCTTCGCATGAAACCGGATCCACGCAACTGCGCGGAAGGAGGTGTTTCGTATGGAGCACGATGAGATTCTCGCAAAGGTGAAGGAAGTGATCGTAGACCAGCTTTCGGTCGAGGAGGACGACGTCACCCCCGATGCCTCGTTCTTCGACGACCTGGGTGCCGACTCGCTCGACATCGTCGAGCTCGTCATGGCTTTGGAGGACCAGTTCGGGATATCCATCCCGGATGAGGACGCCGAGTCCATCAAGACGGTGGGCGATGCCGTCGAGTACATCGCCGCAAACATGGAATAGCGCGGCGAAGCCTGCCGCTTACGGGCGGCGTCACGTGTGGTGGCGCCGTCCGTCCATCGACGAGAGGCTCGCACATGGACATGCCCACGCTGACGATAGGATCGCGGACCGCGCGTCTGCCGATCGTGCAAGGCGGCATGGCCGTGCGGATATCGCTCTCGCCGCTTGCGTCGGCAGTCGCCGAGGCCGGGGGCGTCGGCGTGATCGCGGGCTCGGGCCTGTCGGTAACCGAGCTGGCCGAGGAGGTCAGCCGGGCGCGCGCGGCCACCGAAGGCGTTATCGGCGTGAACGTCATGGTCGCCGTCCGCATCTTCAAGGAGCTCGTCCAGGCCGCGATCGCCGAAGGTGCCGACGTGATCATAGCGGGTGCCGGATTCTCACGCGATGTGTTCGGTTGGTGTAAGGACGCCGGCGTCGAGTGCGTGCCCATCGTTGGGTCCGCGCGCGTCGCCAAGCTCGCCGAACGCTTCGGCGCCTCCGCCGTCGTCGTCGAAGGCGTCGACGCCGGCGGCCACCTCGGCACGGACCGCCACGTGGACGACCTGCTCCCGGAGATCCTCGACGCCGTAGATATCCCGGTCATCGCCGCAGGCGGCATCGCCACCGGCGCCGACATCAAGCGCATGCTCGATGCGGGTGCGGCCGGCGTCCAGATGGGTTCGCGGTTCGTGGGCACGCAAGAGTGCTCGGCCTCCGACGCTTTCAAGGCGATGTACGTCGCGGCGACCGAGGATGACATCGTGCTCACCCGAAGCCCGGTGGGCCTGCCGGGCCGCGCCATCGTCAACCCGTTCACCGAGCGTCTGGCGCGCGGCGATTATCCCGCCATCGAGCGGTGCCGCGCCTGCCTCAAGGAGTGCGGTAAAGAGTACTGCATCATCAGCGCCCTCGAGCGCTCCCAGCAAGGCGATGTGACCACGGGACTTGTGTTCGCCGGCACTTCGGCGGCACGGGTGACCGACGTGCTTCCCGTCGCCATCGTGATGGAGCGACTCGTGGAGGAGTGGCGCGACGCGGAAGGAGGAGCTTCCCGATGAGGAGAGTCGTCGTCACGGGTCTCGGAGCCGTCTCAGCCGTCGGCATCGGCCCCGACGCCACCTGGGAGTCGATCGCAGCCGGTAGGAGCGGCGTCACTTCAATCACGTCATTCGACGCCTCGGCGTATCCCACGCGGTTCGCCGCCTGCGTGGACGATTGGGATCCTGACCCTTGGCTGGACCCAAAGGAGGCGCGCCGCCTCTCTCGGTTCCAGCAGTTCGCCGTCGCGTGCGCGCAGATGGCGTTCGATGAGTCTGGCTTGTCCATCGATGAGCGAAACGCCGAACGCGTGGGCGTGATCGTCGGCTCCGGCATCGGCGGCCTGGCCACCATGGAGGAGCAGAAGGACATCCTCAACGATAAGGGTCCTGGCCGCGTCAGCCCGTTCCTCGTGCCCATGATGATCGTCGATCTTGCCGCCGGGCACATCTCCATCCGTTTCGGCGCCAAGGGCATCAATTACGCTCCGGTATCCGCGTGCGCGACCGGCAACCACGCCATCGGCGAGGCAGGGGAGGCCATCAAGCGCGGCGATGCGGACGTCGTGTTCGCCGGTGGCTTCGACTGCGGTGTCACGCCGCTCGGCCTCGCTGGTTTCTGCGCCGCCCGATCGCTGTCGACCCGCAACGACGAGCCTGAGCGCGCATCCCGCCCGTTCGATGCCGACAGGGA
>JAJZRZ010000141.1 GCA_021850085.1 Actinomycetes bacterium
GATACAACGCCTCGGGTTCCGGCAGTACGTCGACCGGCTCGACATCGTTGACCGGAGGCGGCTGGACTTCGCACACCGGCGACACGTGGAACGGTTCGCGCTCCGGACCGTCGGACTCGATCTCGCGACACTGGTGATCAGACGAGAACTGTAAGGAATACCGCTGCGGTTCGACTTCTCTCTTGAACGGGCAGAGCGGCACACGCAGGCCGCCCGCTATTCGAGAGGAGCACATAGCATGAAGAGAACGAGGTTCATCGCCGGCATCGCGGCAGCGCTCGTCGCCGGGCTCGTCCTGGGTGGAATCGGTGTGTCTGCCGCGTCAACCAGGACTGCGACGCCAGTCTCGCCTGCCGCACCCACCCGCAGGGAGGCTTCCAGCGTGCCGAGCGTAGCGGCTCCGGACCCCTCGCAGATGGCCATCACGCTCGCCGCGCCTAGCGCGCCGCAGATTGCGGCCGGCACTCCGACGCCGCGCACGCCGGACACGACCGTCCGAAACGCCTACTGCGCGCCGCAGCGCGCTACGACCACCCCTCGGAGTGGTTACCGGGACTGCAACCGGTATAGCGACGGCATGAACGGCAACTCGAGGTGCGGCTGGTAGTCGGTGACTCAGAAGCGCGAACGCCAGGGACCCCTTCGGGGGTCCCTTCGTTCTTCGAGGGTCGGGGCTGAGGAGGCACACGTGGGAACAACATCTAGCCAGTCGATCCATCGAACAGGCGGTCGAAGGAGCCGGAGCGATACCCTTCAAGGTCTTGTGCGACATAGACGAAGCCTGCGGCCTTAACGCCACGGGCCAACTCCCTGCGCAGCGCGAATGCTTGCTCCATTTCCGAGGAATCTACCTCCACTCGCGCCACTTCTCCGTGAGCACGAACGCGCACCTGTCTGAGGCCGAGTCTGCGGCACGCGGCCTCGGCGGAAGCCACTCGCTCAAGCATCAGCTGAGTGATCCGCGAACCGTATGGAATGCGGCTGGAAAGGCATGCCATGGCCGGCTTGTCCCACGTCGGAAGTCCCAGATCACGAGACAACAGGCGGATCTCATCTTTGCGGAGTCCGCAATCGAGCAGTGGACTCAGTACACCGTAGGCCGCGGCGGCTCTCCTGCCCGGGCGGTAATCGTTGAGATCATCGGCATTGGTGCCGTCCGCGACCCACTCCATTCCGTACGCCGAAGCGGTCTCACCCAGCACTCTGAACAACTCGCTCTTGCAGTAGTAGCAGCGGTCGTGTGGGTTGGCCTGGAAGCGAGGGTCGGTGAGTTCATGGGTGTCTACCTCACGTAGACGCAGGCCCAAGACCTCAGCCGTCGCGCGGGCGTCTTCCATCTCGCTCGTCGGGACTGTCGCCGACACCCCCAAGACGGCCAAACTACGCTCGCCGAGGCAGGCATGAGCCGCAAAGGCAAGGAACGTCGAATCCACGCCCCCCGAGTACGCGACCAGCACGCTCCCGAGACTCTCGAGCAGGCGGCGAAGATCGTCGTACTTCTGTGACGCTCCGTGCACGTGCCCCTCCTTCGTCGAGAGCCCTGAGGCCCCATGGTATCCCAGGGGACGGACGCCCACGGATACGGGCATGTGGATTGCGATCTTCGAAACGCAAGAGTCCTGATTGCCGCTACAGGTAATCGTCCAGTGGCATACCTGCTGCTATACTCCCCGTCATGATGGGTCTCATGCGCAACATGGCGATACTGTTCGCGGTCTTCATAGTCGCCATGGCGCTGACCGTGGCGGGTGAAGGTGCGTGCGGCGTGTGCCTCCACGGGTGTTGCGCCCGTGACGAGAGCGTGCGCCGCCTGATCTCAGCGATACGCCGAGTTATTCGGCGGCCCACCAGCTTGCTCGAGCCCGTCATGAAGGCGGTCTTCACACCGCCCGTGGGCTTCCTGAATCACGCCGTTCATCCGACTCCTTCCGCGACAGAGGTCGCGCCGCTGAGGATCTGACACCCGCTGTCGTTCCTATGGCCGGCCGCACCCCTCTCAAGGAGTCCACTATGTTCAAGCACGTCCGCTCTGCCGTAGTTGCTTCCCTTGTCGCGCTGTTCGTGCTGAGCTACGCGGCGCCCGCAGTGGCGGCACCCTCCGCCTGGTCCTTCGTGGACGTCGGGCTTCACCTGGAGAACGGCCAACCACTGCTGCTCGTCTCTGGCGACCTGCCTGAAGACGTGCCGCTGCCGTACGAGGCCGAGTTGGCAGTCCCGTCAGGCACGCAGCTTCAGTGGATCGGCGAGATACTCGGTGGACCGCCTGCCGAGGACCCCCAGCTTCAGTACGTGAAGACGACCGTCGGTGACATGGACATCTACAAGTTCACGCTGACGAAGTCGCGGACTGCGCAATTCGAGGGCTTCCCAACCGGCATGACGGGGACTGCAGGCGAGATCCAGAACACGACCATCAAGTGGACCGCTTGGCAGGACCTGCCATCAGTGCGCGTGTCTCAGCGACTCCCGCGCGGCGCTCAGGTCGCTCAGGCCTCGGACGGTGCCTCGATGCAGGCAGGCGACGAGACCTACAGTCGCTACTCGAAGACCGTCACGAACGCCAAGGCGGGAGACGTGGTCGACCTGACCTTCTCCTACACGTTGCCGACCTCTGCTCCCTCGGCGGGCTCCTCTCAGTCGAGTACGAACGTCATCGTGACCGTGTTCATGGGAGCGGCCGCGCTGCTTCTGCTCGGAATCGTGGTGGTGTCCATGCGGCAGAAGGCTGAGACGCGCTCGTCTGAGCCCGTAGCGCAAGCGGCGCCGCAAGAGCGAGCGCCGGCTCGGCAGCAGCCCCGGGCCAAGCAGCAGCCCCGGACCGTGGAGGAGCCCGCCGTCGAGTCCACCCCCCGGCCCGGCTTCCTGCGGCCTCAGTCTCTGATAGCCGGTGTGCTGATCATGGTTGTCGTTGTGGCGGTATCCGCACTCAGCAGCGGCGGCTCTGTGAAGAACGGCAAGATCACCAAGTTCTTTGGATCGACCAGCCCGTGTTCGTCTACCTCATTCGCGCTGATGCCGAACCCAGGCGTGGATCTCGCCGAGCAGGGAAAGGACATCGTCGACGCCTTCTCCGGGTACGACGGCATCGGTGATGTGACATTGACGATCGACACGTCCACCCTGGATGTCACGTATTGTGAGTCCTCCCACACGGAGGAAAGCGTCCGCCAGATCGTCGAAGGAACGGGACTCGTAAGCCTCGCCGCCGCGCCGGTCGCATCCGCTCCCGCCACGGCGACCATCGATCCGACGGGCACCAAGCAGACCGCCACCGTGGATACATCATCCGAATCCTTTGACCCCGGGACAGTGATACTCAAGGCCGGTCTTCCGTCCGAGATCGCCTTCGGCCAGGCCGCTGGGTGCATCACGGAGGTCGTCTTCACGACCCTCGGCATCACGCAGCCTCTTTCGGCCGGCCAGACGACAGTGACGCTCCCGGCGCTTGAGCCGGGCACCTACGCCTTCGCGTGCGCGATGGGCCATCAGACAGGATCGGTCATCGTTCAGTAGTGTGATCATCCGGATCAGGAGGAGTTCAGGTGAAGTTGTCGCCAAAGGTAGGCATCTGGTCGGTGGGCGCAGCAGTACTGGTCGCCATCTTGGTCTACCAGGCCGTGGCAGATCCGCCTGGCAAGCGCACACAGGACGGACAAGTGGTGACGGAGATAATCAGCACGGCCAAGGGTGATGCAACGGCAACATTCGCTATCCAACTTCAGGAGGGCGGCAGCGCGGCCCATGAGGCCGATCACGTATTCGAGACCATTCAAAGCCAGGCCATTGAGCGAGCCTCGTTCGATGCTTCGACACTGGAGCTCCAGGTGCAGTACGACAGCACTTTGATCGCCGAGGGCGACATTCGACAGATGCTCGCATCCAGAGGCTACGTGGCCTTCACGGCCTCCGACGGCGTCGCGGCCACCGTATCGTCAGACGGGACGAGCCAACAACTTGCCGTGTCTCCGGGAGAGCGGCTCGAACCCAATCTCATGACGGCCAAGGCAGGGCTGCCGTTGACCATCACCTTCGGACCTGGCTCAGGTCACTTGGCCTCAGTGAAGATCGAGTCGCTAGGCGTGGAACAGAACATCGAACAAGGAGGCACGCTCGAGCTGCCTGCACTGCAGCCCGGTACATACGAGCTGCGGTGTGCCGAAGGCTACGTGGACGGTACGCTCCTCGTGCAGTAGCGGGCAGGATCACGGCGACGCCTTGGGGACTACCGAAACGCCCCGGGTTTGGCGGAGTCATTCACGCTGGGATCGCACCCCGGAGTTGTCGCCCGATTTGTCGCCCAAATACCTGGTGATTGTTGGTACTCGTTGGTACCTATTGGGACTCGCCGCAGCTCTTGAGTGCCAACGAGTCCCAAGTAGTCCCAATAGTCACAAGCACAATCAGGATTCGAATTCCCTTGGGGGCACCAAAACCGCAGGTCAGAGGCCTGAAATTCCCTGTTGCGTGCTCGAAATCGGGCACCAAATCATGCCCTCCTGAGAGGTGCACAGAGGACAAAGCCGCAGCTCAGAGGGCATATCGATGCCCTCATAGAGCCCTCTCGCAGTCCCTGTTGCTTAGACCGGCCGTGGGTGGTCCCCCCGCGGCGGGAGATGCACACGTTCTCGAAGCCGCTGGATGATCGGGCATCCCGCGCCCACGTCCCCGCCGTCGCTTCGCGCTGATCACCGTATGGCCGTCGGCTTGGCCCAGGGCGCAGCTGGCGCTGTCACCGTGT
>JAJZRZ010000142.1 GCA_021850085.1 Actinomycetes bacterium
GAGCTTCAGCTCCGCCACCTGCTTGCCGCAAACCACGCACCGGTCGGTGGGCAGCTCTATCTCGACGATCGCCATGTTGCCTTTGCGCAGCGCCATCAGCGTCCGGATGTCCCCGACGGTCGCTTCTTCCTCGATGAGCCTCGATATGATGGTCGTCGAAGAGATCGCCTCTATGCCGAGAGCGTTGAAGATATGCTCGTTCTTCGGGTTGTTCACCCGCGCAACGGTGCGCGGCACGCCGAACGCGATCTTGGCGAGCTGGCAGGCAACGAGATTGTCATCATCGTCGCCGGTCGCCGCCACGAACACATCGGCGCGGCTCACCCCCGCGTCCTCTTGGTAGATGGAATCGCAGCCGTCACCGTGAATGATGAGCGGGTCCCCGGGCAGCTCGGCCACAAGCTTGTGCGCGATCTCCTCGCGCTTCTCGATCACGGCCACCGCGTGCCCGTTCTCAAGCAGCTGGCGGGCGAGGTAGGAAGCGACCTTGCCGCCGCCGTTTATCACGACGTACATCGGTCACTCCTCCATGTAGCGCTCGATCTTCGGGAAGGTCTCATCCTTGACCGCCGCGAAGATGATGTCGCCGGCGTGCAGGACCATGCCGGGCTCTGGCACGTACGACGCACGGCTGCGCGAGACCGTGAATATGCGGAAGTGGCGCTCGATCTCCACCTCGCTCACGCGTTTACCCTCGACCGCTCGGCCCGCCTTGAACTCGATGACTTCGATGTCGTCAACCGTGCTCAGGTGGTGGCCGTGGCCGGCCTTGATCTTCTCGACGAGCGACTCGGCCACCAGAGTCGTTCCGCAGACGTAGTCGAGGTCGAGTTGCTGGTAGGTCCGTTCGCGAACTGGGTTGTACAGACGTGCCACCACGTGACGGACGCCGAATATTTTGCGCGCGACCTCGGCTGCCATAAGGTTGGTGTTGTCGAGGTTCGTGACTGCGGCGAATGCGTCGGCCTCGCGGACGCCGGCCTCCTCGAGCACCTCCTCGTCGAAGCCCAGCCCCCGGAGCGTGACGCCATTGAACGTGGTGCCGAGACGACGGAATGCCGCCTCGTCCTTGTCTATGACGACGACGTTGTGGCCCTCGACCGAGAGCATGGTCGCCAGCTGCGACCCAACGCGTCCGCACCCCACGACGATGATGTTCATGCGCGCTCGGCCCGTCCTGTCCCGGCTTCGCCAGCAGACCCCCACGAGAGCAACAACGGCAGACGCTACTCCTGCCACACCGTCGAGTCAATACATCTCCACCACAGTGGCTCGGCCGCCCGGACCGAACCGGCCACCTTGCAACGAAAACGGGCGCCCGTGGAGGCGCCCGCCGTTTCGCGATGGTGTGCTAGAGCGGCTACTTGCCGATCTTGAACATCTTCGTCCCGCACTCGGGGCACAGGCCCTGCGTGGCCGGACGGCCGTTCTTCATCGTGATCTCCTTGGCGTCCTTGATCTCACGCTTGGACTTGCACTTGACGCAGTAACCTTCCTTGGCTGCCATGCGCCTACCTCCTCGAGTCCGTCGTCGAATCCCCCAAAGGGAGCCGATGTATGCTCCGGGGCCTCTGCGCCCCGCATAGACTATACACCGTCGCTGCTCGCTGTGAAGCGCAAACGATGCGCGAAGGCGAACAGGAATCCGCAGGCGGCGAACACGAGCACGGCCCAAGAGACAGCGGCGCCCACCCAAAACGCCAGCGGGAAGATGCGGATGAGCAGCGCATCGGCGGGAAACACCCAGGTCCCCGGGGCGAAGAACAGGCTATGGAACCACGTGAAGAGAACGCCGAAATCGGTGAATCCGGCAAGCGCAGCGGCACCAGCGGAGGCCAGAAGAACCCAACCCGCGCCGGTGAGCGCCAACGCCAGCAGCTCGGGTCGAGCGCGTCGGAACGCAGCCCATGTGAGCGCAGTCAGCAGCGCAGCGAGCGTGGCGGTCCTGGCAGGTGCGAGCACCTCCCGCACGTCCACGAGATGTGCGACCGCGGCTCGGTCGAAGGCGGGCCTGCCCGCGATCATAGCCGGCAGTTCTCGCGCATCGGAGTCGAGAACGAAGCGACGGACGGCCTCGGCGGCATGACGCGTGCCGTCCGGGCCGAGCCCGGTCCGCTCCTCGGCCTGGACCAGTGAGACCAGCGCTCGCACGTAGGGAGCGCTGGTGAGGGGCAGGAGCGTGAGTCCGGCGATGGCAATCGCCAGGACCAGCGATACGATCGCGGCTTCAGCGCGCGCCGAGGGTGCGTGCGTCGGATCAGGCATCGGCGCTCTCGTGGTCCTCATCCCGCCACGACGCGCGCACCGCGTTGCCGCCATCGGCGGCGGCCAGCGAAAGCATGTGATCCGCTGCATCGATGAGCGCGTCGGGGGTGTCTCCGTCACGCGGGAGGATGGCGATGCCCACGCTCACGGTGACCTTCACGCCGCTCACCCGGATTCCCTCCACCTCAGAGCGGAACGCCTCTGCCATGGCCAGCGCACGCTCCTCGAGGGAGATCCGGTCGTCCTCGCCGCGGGCCTCCTCGGGCACGACGAGAGCGAGCTCCTCGCCTCCGATCCGGCACGCGATGTTGACGCCTTGTGCCTCTCGTCCCGCGACGGCCTCGCCCGCGGTTCGCAGATGCCTGGCGATGATGTCGAGCAGATGGTCGCCCACGTCCACACCGAACGTGCGGTTCACTTCGCCGAAGCGATCGATGTCGGCCAGCACGAGCGCGAGCGTGCCACCGTTGCGCCGCGCCCGCTCCACCTCGGTGGCGAGCAGCCGCATGAAGTAGGGACGGTTGAACAGGCCGGTGAGGTCGTCTACGAACGAGCTCCCGCGCAGCTCCTCTTCTCGCGCATGGATCGACTTCATCATGAGCATCCCCACAAGCGCGGCTCCGGCGAAGACGGTGGTGATCCACAGATAGCGGATGAGCACGTAGGGCATGTTGGCGTACAGCGCGTTGTCCACGAACGGCACGTCCACGTGAGGCAGCAGCCCGAACAGCTCGCCGAAGAGGATGAACCCGTAGAACGTCGCGCTCACCCCCACGAGGAGCCAGACGTCGCGCCTTCGCGGCAGGATGAATGCCGCCTCGAGGATGAAAAGCAGGTACATGGAGGAGAACCAGGAGTACACGCCGCCGCTGTAGTAGCTGAGCACGGCGACCACGACCGCGTCGAACAGCAGCTGAGCCTGGTTGAGGAACGAGACGTTGCCGACCTTGCGGTACGTGGCTTGGTACAGGCCGTTGTACAGCAGCACGAAGATGAGGGCGACCGCCGGGATCGTCATGTTGCGGACGAGGACGTCGAGGTCGCTGTACATCCCGTAAACGAAGGCGGCGACGACGGAAAACGCGGCCAGCATGGCCACGATCGCCCATCGCACGCGAATGACCAGGCCCACTCGCTCGATGTTGGCCCGGAGCGCCTCGATGTCGTACTGGGTCGGTTGCTCGCGCCACGAAACCATCGCTCGGCGGGCGAGCGTCTTGACTATCTTGCTTTGGTTCACCCACGGCCTCCGGCACAAGAAGCTGTTCGCCGCCGAGTGCCGAGTGTAGCATGGCAGTGTGATGCGCATTGACGGCCTCTCACCCCCGTTCGGAGGCTCGATGTTTTCTCCGGAGACAGCCACCTCGTCGATCGATGGCGTCGTCACGACCCTGTCGTGGATCGGCAGGTTCCTAGAACCGCTGTTGGCCATCACCGCGCTGGTCACCGCGGTGGTCTGGGTCGTGCCCCAGCTGCGCCGGGCGGCGGTGCCCTCTCTTGCCGCCCTGACCGGGCTGCTCGCCGCGGGCGAGGTGCTGCTCGTGTGGTTCCACTTCAGACTTTGGCAGATCTGCCAGGTGGTCGACCCGTTCACGGGGTTCGTGAGCGGATCCTTCGCGGTCCCGCTGTGGGTCGAGTCCGAGAAGTTGTACGTGTGGGCCCTCATCCTCGCCGTGATCACGCTTTCGCTGCGCCGGCATCGCGCCGAACTGCAGCCGATGCTCGCCTGCGCCACAGCGCTCCTGGTCTTTGGGTCCGTTGTTTGGAGCCGCCCGTTCACCGATCCGCTGCCCTCGTTCCTCGGCCAGTACCGCGGGTACCTGGATGCGTGGGTGGCTGGCGGGCCGGCCGCCGCCGCTCAGATCGCGCAAGGTCTCGAGGGGTCGCGACGCTTCTTCTACAACACGTGGTACATGTGGGTGCATCCGCCTCTGCTCTTCATCGCGTACGGCGCGTTCGTGGCGTCGTTCGCAGCCACGGTGCGCATGATCCGCGACCGGCGGTCCTCGTTCGAGCAGACCGCGTACCGCTGGGCACGATTCGGCTACCTGCCCCTCACCCTTGGCATGCTGCTCGGATTCCCGTGGGCGATCCTCGCTTGGAGCGGAGAGTCGTGGTGGTGGTCCGGCAAGGTCAACATGTCGATCATGATGTGGTTGCTGTACACCGCGTACCTGCACGCGCGGCTGTACCTGCGCCCACGCGGCATGTGGAAGATCGTGGCCGCGCTGGCGGTGCTGTCCTTCGTGACGCTCCTGCTCACGTACGTGACGACGTACCTGGTCCCCGGCGCCCATTCGGTCGTGTGAGAAGGAGGCGATGATGGCCGACGAGAAGAACGCTGAGCTTCACCCGCCGGACGCCGAGAGGCGTGCGACCGGGCCGTCATGGGACTTCCTGCTCATCTTGATCACCGTGGGCATCCTCGGAGTCCTCGGCGTACAGTCCCTTCTCAG
>JAJZRZ010000143.1 GCA_021850085.1 Actinomycetes bacterium
CCGATCTCCTGAGTCCGAGGCTATGGCGGAAATCACGCTCGCCCGAGGCGAGTAGCACCCACGAGGAGGAACAATGGCCAAAGAACAGAGCTTCGATGTCGTGTCCCAGGTCGACATGCAGGAAGTCGACAACGCCGTGCAGCAGGCCTCCAAGGAACTCACTCAACGCTACGACCTGAAGGACAGCGGATCGAAGATCACGCTCGATCGTACCGCCGCGACCGTCACACTCACCGCCCCGAGCGACTTCGTCCTGGGTCAGGTACGTGACGTGCTGTCCACCAAGATCCTCCGACGCTCACTTGACCTCAAGGCAGTGTCCTGGGGAAAGATCGAGGCGGCCTCAGGCGCCGCCTCGCGCCAGACGGGAACGGTCGTCAACGGCATCGAGGCCGAGATCGCACGCAGGATCAACAAGGAGATCCGCGAAGAGAAGTTCAAGGTCAAGGTTCAGATAGAGGGTGACAAGGTCCGGGTCTTCAGCGCGAGCCGCGACGAGCTCCAAGCTGTCATCGGCTTTCTCAAGGAACGCGACTACGACATCCCGCTTCAATTCGTGAACTACAGGTGAACCGTGCCTGAAGCCCCTGCCATCGCCTTCGTCACGCTGGGCTGCCCGAAGAACGAGGTGGACTCAGACCGGATGGCCGCGGCTGTGACCGCCTCATCGTATCGGCTTGTGGACGACCCTGCCCAAGCGGACGTCGTCGTCCTGAACACGTGTTCGTTCATCCAGGCCGCCACTGAGGAGTCCATCGCCGAGGCCTTCGAACTCGCCGGTGCATGGAAGCCGCTCGCCAAAGACCGGAAGCTCGTTGTCGCGGGGTGCATGGTCTCGCGCTACGGCGCCGACCTCGCCGAGGCGATGCCCGAGGCGGACGCGTTCCTTCCAGTCGCTGACGAGGGATCTCTGAGCGCAGTGATCGAGCGTCTCACCGGAGTGGCGGCCGCAGCGCCCGCGGTCGCCTCGGCACCGCCCAGGATGCCGCCGGGCCACACCGCCTACCTCAAAGTCAGTGAAGGCTGCGACCGTCGCTGCACCTACTGCGCCATCCCGGCAATCCGCGGCCCGTTCGTCTCCTCACCCATCGACGTGCTGCTGGCGGAGGCTCGGTTCCTCGTGGACAACGGTGCACGCGAGATCGTGCTCGTCGGACAGGACATCGCCAGCTATGGACACGACCTGCCCGGCGGTGAGGACCTGGCGTCCCTCGTCGAGCAGCTGGACCGCATCGACGGGGACTTCCGCATCCGCTTGATGTACCTGCAACCCGACGGCGTCACCGCACGCCTGCTCGGAGCCATAACACGCGCCTCGCGAGTATGTCACTACCTGGACATCCCACTGCAGCACGCCTCGACCAGCGTCTTGAAGGCCATGGGGCGCACTGGAAGCCCCGAGACCCACCTCGAGCTGCTGCAACGCGTTCGTCTGGCACTTCCCGACGTGGCGCTACGCACCACGGTCATAGCCGGCTTCCCGGGCGAGACCGAGGAGCAAGCTTCCGAGCTCGAAGCCTTCCTCGCCGAGGCACGCTTCGACTTCGTCGGCGTCTTCGCGTACAGCGCCGAAGAGGGGACCTCGGCCGCATCCCTGCCCGGCCATCTGCCCGACGATGTCCGCCAAGAGCGAGCACAGCGGCTCCGCGAGGTCGCAGATGCCGTCGGCTACGAGCTTGCGGCAGCGCGCGTCGGGTCCGTGCTGCGAGTCCTCGTTGAGGGCGAGGATGAAGGGGAGACCATAGGCCGTACCTGCGGGCAGGCACCCGAGGTGGACGGCATGACCGTGCTCGAGGGCACTGCGCCCACCGGTGCGTTCGTTGATGCGCGTATCATCGACTCCGTCGGCTACGACCTGGTGGGGGCGGTCCTGTGATCCGCACCATGAACCTGGCCAACCGAATCACGCTGGCGCGGATGGTACTCATACCCGTCTTCCTCGTCGTGCTGCTCGGCGAGCTCCCTGAAGGCGCCGCGATCCCGATGTGGTGGCGGGTCGCACAGCCTTGGATCGCCGCGTTCATCTTCATCGTGCTCGCGGCCAGCGATGCGGTGGACGGATACGTGGCGCGAACGCGCAACCAAGTTACCACCTTCGGTAAATTCATCGACCCGCTTGCCGACAAGCTGCTCGTCATGGCCGCGCTCGTCGCCCTGGTGGACCTCGATAAGCTTCCCTCGTGGATCGCACTGGTGATAATCGCGCGCGAGCTCGTCGTCAGCGGCCTGCGCATGGTGGCCGTGGCCGAAGGCCGCGTCATCGCGGCGTCCAGCTTCGGCAAGCTCAAGACGGTCCTGCAGATCGCCGCCATCGTTGGCTTCCTGCTCAAAGACAGCGCCCTGCTGACGAACCTGCTCGGCCCGGGAGGACACGCCGTGTTCACCGCAGTGGCGTGGCTTGTGATGCTGGGGGCCGTTGTCATGACCGTCGCCTCGATGGTGGACTACTTCTATCACGCGCGCGACATCCTGACCGGTCCATGGGAGCGCGAGCGTCCGTCAGAAGGCGCCTGAAAAATGTGCGCGCTGCCGACCGCGGCGGTGGTCACCGTCGGAACAGAGCTCACGAGCGGCCTTCGGCGGGACACGAACGGGAGTGAGATCGCTCGCGCGCTCGCCGAGGCCGGGTACCACGTGGCGTCCCTGTCGGCTCTGCCTGATGATCTCCTCGCACTCGAGTCGGCCTTGCGCACTCTCACGAGCCTGCATGCGCTTGTGATCGTCACCGGCGGGCTCGGCCCGACCCATGACGACATCACCCGCGAGGCGGCTTCACGCGCTCTCGGGAGACCCCTCGCGAGCGACAACGGCGTCGTCGAACGGCTCGCGGCGCTCGCAGGGCGTCATAGCGAGCCCGGCGCCCGCGCGCAGATGGCACGTCAAGCGGACGTCTTGGAGGGAGCCGCCCTCCTTGCGGCCGTTGCGGGCACCGCACCCGGTCAGATCGTTCCCACACCCGCGGGTGCGCTCGTCTTGCTTCCCGGACCGCCCAACGAGATGCGGCCGCTCCTGAGCAGGGCGCTCGAAGGCCGCATCCCCTCGACCCCGCCCGTGCGGCTGCGATGCATCGGCATCACCGAGTCCGACGCCCAGCACCGCGTCCAGCCCGCCATCGCTGCCCGGGATGTGGACCTCACGCTGCTCGCCACCCCGGACGATGTCGAGGTCGTGCTCTTCGCACGCGATGGCCGGGCAGAGGACCTCGGACCCGCCGCCGAGGCGGCAAAGCTCGCGCTCGGGACCTCATGCTACTCGGACGATGGTGCCTCCCTCGCCGAGACCGTCGTGGATCTTGCCCGCCGCTCGAACGCACGCATCGCATGCGCCGAGTCGTGCACCGGCGGGCTCGTTGCCGCTGCGCTCACGGATGTCCCCGGTTCCTCGGACGTGTTCGAAGGAGGCGTGGTCGCATATGCGAACGCGATGAAGTCCGGACTGCTCGACGTCCCCGAGCAGCTGATCGCGCGCTACGGAGCGGTCAGCGACCGGACCGCGATTGCGATGGCCGAAGGTGCCCTGCAGGTGGGCGATGCCACCCTCACGGTCTCCACGACCGGCATCGCCGGTCCCGCCGGGGGGAGCGAGGCGAAGCCCGTCGGACTCGTCTGGTTCGGGATCGCCCGGCACGACGGCCGCACGCACGCTGTAGAGCGGCGTTTCGGAGGCGATCGCGACATGGTGCGGCGCAGAGCCACCGCCACCGCGCTCGACCTGCTTCGCCGCTCGCTCCTGGAGGGATAGCATGCCGCGCACCTTCCTCGCCATCACCATGCCGCTGGCGCTCAGACAGACCTTCCGCACATGCAGGGAAGCGTTTCTCGCCGAGGATCCGGCGTGGCTAACCGAGAAGTGGGTGGCACAGGAGAACCTACACGTCACGCTTCGGTTCCTAGGTGAGGTACCGGGGCCCGCGTGCACGCTGGTCGCTGAGCGTGCCGCCACTGCGCTGTCGGATCTCGAGCCGTACCCGCTGCGTCTGGACATCGCCCGCGCCATCCCCAGGCATCGTTCCGCGTCACTCGTTTGGGTGGGCGCGAGCGCCGGAGCCGAGCAGACCGCTGCGGTCGCGGAGCGGCTTGCGGCAGCAACCGCCTTCTTGGATTTCGAGCCCGACACCCGCACGTTCAAGACGCATGTCACCCTCGTGCGAGCCCGGCACCCGCGACGGGTCACGCACGACGCTATGGACGCGCTCGAGCACTGCCTTCACCGGGCCGAGGAGCGCGCGGTCCGCATGTCAGTGCGGGAGGTTACGCTGTACGCGTCGAAACTCACTCCCCACGGACCGGTGTACCAAGAACTCGCCATCATCCCGATGGGCAGGTGAATTGACACCGAACGTATGTTCGTGTACGTTCAGTGAAGCCTTCAGGGGTCTCGAACGGGTAAGGAGCGCAAGAGGCATGGAACGAGAAAAAGAAAAGGTGCTCGATCTCACGCGCGAGCAGATCGAACGCAAATTCGGTAAGGGCTCTTTGATGCGCCTCGGGGAACACGCCGCGTTGCAGCAGATCGAATCCATTCCCACGGGTTCGCTGGCACTGGACGCAGCACTCGGCATCGGTGGCGTGCCTCGGGGCAGGATCGTCGAGATCTACGGCCCCGAGTCGTCGGGCAAGACCACCCTCGCGCTCCAGATCGTCGCCGAGGCGCAACGCGGAGGCGGGA
>JAJZRZ010000144.1 GCA_021850085.1 Actinomycetes bacterium
TCTCGCCACGGAACTCACCACGCCCAACGCGGCAGGCGTGACGCCGCTGGAGCAGGCAGAGGGCATCATGACCGCCGAGGAGTTCGTGGGGGTCGAAGCGTTCGTCGAGAGTGGTGCCGAGGGCAAGATCGCCGTGGCTCTGCCGAGCTCGAACAAGCTGCACGAGTTGCGTGACCAGCTGTTCGCTGAACCCGGTCACCGGTATAACGCCCTCGACCAGTTCTCGATGGTGCTCGCGCTCGTGCTGGGAACCGCCGGCCTGCCGCACATCCTGAACCGCTACTACACGAATCCGTCAGGCTCGGCGGCGCGCCGTTCCACGTTCTGGGTGCTCGTGTTCATCGGGACGTTCTACATCCTGGCTCCGATCGCCGGTCTGGCCGGCATCGGCTTCATCAGGGACTACTTGGCAGGGGGCGGCGAGATTGCGGCAGCCAGCGTTCACGGCCTGCTTGTCAAGCCCGATCAAGTCATGCCCACGCTCGGCTCGATCCTGGGTGGCCAGTGGCTGATGGGCGTGGTGGCGGCGGGTGCGTTTGCGGCCATGTTCTCCACCATCGGGGGTCTGCTCATCGCCGCGGCATCCGCCATCGGGCACGATGTCTACGAGAAGTACGTCAACCCGAACGCGAGCGAAGCAAAGCGCGTGGCGGTGGGCAAGACATCGGTACTGTCGTTCGCTCTGCTCGCGATGGGCATAGGCCTGGCGATCCCGAAGTTTGGACTCGACCAAGCGTACCCCGCGCTCATCGCCATGATGGTGACTTGGGCGTTCTCGGTGGGCGCGTCCGCCTTCGTGCCCATGCTGCTCACCGGCATCTGGTGGAAGGGCACGACCGAGAAAGGGGCCACGGCGGGCATCTTCGTCGGGCTGTTCAGCGCGATCGCGATCATCTTCCTGAATATCATGCAGCAGCTCGGAACGATAGGTAAGGACGGCATCCTCGGCTTCTTCGGAGCGCTGACCTTCCCCGTTCTGTTCACCTTCCCGCTGGCGCTGCTCACCATCATCATCGTGAGTAAGCTTGACGGGCAGCTGCCCAAGAACGTGGACCAGATCTGGATGCGAATCCACGGCACGGCAAGCGAACGCCACGAGAAGCAGCACGGACTCGACAAGGTCGGGGCGATGTTCGGAAACAGCGAATAACTGACGCTGTCGGAGGCTCCGCTCCTAGGGAGCCCCGGAGGACGCAGGCGCCGGCTTCACCGGAAGGTGGGGCCGGCGCCGCCCGTTCGTAAGCGTGCGGCAGCTGCAAGATCTTCAGCGAACGCGGCAAGGGCGTCGGCGTCGCTGGTGGGCAGGTCGAAGCGCGCCACCCGGCGGCCGTGTCGATCAAGCGTCACCAGGTCGCCCTCGGCCTGTGCGCGGTGCAGCATGCCGAGCGTATAGCGCTTGCCCGGGACCGCCACGTCCACGCGGTCTCGCGCGGTCACGATGAGGAAGACGCCGTTGTCCGCCCCGCCTTTGTGCAGCTGACCCGTGGAGTGCAGGTACCGCGGTCCGAGCTCGAGGCAGACAGCTCTGCCCGTCGCGTCGGCCACGGTGTCGCACGCGGCGCGCAGGGGCGCGAGCCGTTCATCATCATCGGGCGCGTACACCAGAAGCGCGATGTAGTCGCCCTCGCGGGTCGACGCGAGCGAGGCGCCGAGCGCCTCGACGCGGTTGCGCGGCGAAAGCTTCGGCGCCAGACCTCCAGCGTACGTGACCCAAGTGCCGTCCAGGTCCAGTGTCGCCGGGGGGACGGTCGCCTGGCCGCCCTCGAGGATGGTGTTGGTGGCGGTCTTGGCCTCGGCGACCGACGGTTCGTCAAAGGGGTTCACGCCGAGCAGGACACCCGTGAGCGCCACGGCATGCTCCCAGCGCACGAACTCGGCGCCGAGATCGAAGACGTCGGTCACCACGAGCTCGAACACGGGGTGGGTCTCGGCCATCCGCCGCGACCACGCCGCAAGGAGCTCGTCGTCATGGAAGCGCGTGACGACGATCGCGCGGTCAGTGCCGTACCGCGCCCGCTCCGGCCGGCGGTTCTCGATCACCGGGACGATGCCGCGGCCGTCTTTTCCGAGGGACTCGGCCACGAGCTGCTCGATCCACAACCCGAGGGGACGGTATCGTTCGGACGCCACGAACGTGAGCTTGTCTTTTCCAGCTTGCCATGAGTCCGCCATCCAGGAAGCCAACAGCGCGGCGGGGTTGTGATCGAGCGGCGCGTCGCAGGCCTGCTCCATGGCGGCCGCTCGCTGGATCACGCTCGGAAGATGGATGCCGATGAGCGCCCCTGGCGCGAGCCCGAACATCGAAAGTGCGGAGTAGCGGCCGCCGACGGTGACGGGCGCGGTCAGGGTCATGCGCATCAGGTCGCGCTGACGGAGCTTCTCAAGCGGTGAGCCCGGATCGGTGATGACTATGCAGCGCCGGCCCGCCTCGGCGCGCGTCAGGCCCTCGGCCATCAGCCAGTCCTGCACGATGGCGTAAAGCGTGAGCGGCTCGATGGTCGTGCCGGACTTGCTGGCGACGATGACGTAGGTGTGCTCCCGGTGGAGGCTTTCGAGCAGCGCGTTCACATGGACGGGCGATGTGGTGTCGAGCACGTGGAGGCGTGGGAAGCCCGGCGCCTCGCCGATCACCCGCGACATCACGAGCGGTGCCAGCGAGGAGCCGCCCATTCCGAGCAGCAGCAAATCGGTGGCACCCTCGGCGACGAGCGTCTCTGCGAGCCCAGTGAGCAGGGGAAGCCGTCCGGGCGCCTTGTCGGCAAGGTCTGTCCATCCGAGGCGCTGCATGATGGGGATGCGCTGGTCGACATCGTCGCTGAACAGGGTGACGTCCCGCTGACGCAGGCGCCTGACGGCGTCGAGTTCGGCGAGGCGTTCGAGCGAGCTCATGGGCACTCAGCCCCCTTCAGAACGTGCCGTCGGAGTCGATGACAGGACCCGGTGCCTCCATACCCGGCGCCGGTTCCATTCTAGCCACCAGCACGCCGCCGAACACCACCATCGCGCCGCCGAGCGCCATCGGGAGCGTGACGGGCTCGTTCAAGAACAGCGCGGCGAACGCCACGGCGCTCACCGGCTCGGCGTAAGTGAGCACGGCGGCCTGGTCGGCCCGGACCGTGCGCAGCGCCGAGAGGAACAAGAAGCCAGTGAACGCGGTGTGGATCACACCTAAGGCGAGGAGCGAGCCCCACTCCACCGGCCCCGACGGTCCCGCGGAAAACAACACCACGGGTAATAGTATCGCTGCCGCCGTGATGTCCTCTCCCAGCATGTAGATGGTCGCGGGGATCCCCTTGAGCAAGCGCTTGGCGTTGAGCACGAGCATCGCGTACGTGAAAGCCGAGGCGAAGGCGAGCCCGGCGCCAAGAAGGTGTGTGCCGCCTAGCTCGAGCTCCCGCGGCCCCACGATCACCGCAGTCCCCGCAAGCGCGAGGGCGAGCGGCACGAGAACGCGCCGGTCGAACGGTTCGCGCGTCACAAGCGGTGCGAACGCGGTCACGAAGATGGGGCCGCAGTACGCGAGCAGCACGGCCACGGCGACATCGGTGAGCTTGAGCGCGCTGAAGAACAACACCCAGTTCAGGGCGAGGATCGCGCCCATGGCGGCAAGCCCGAGCTTCTTGCGGCCGGGAAGTGCGAGCAGTTCGCCCAGCCGGCCGCGCAACCCGAGGAAGGCCGCTATCGCGAGTCCGGCGAAGACCACGCGCCAGAAGACGATCACGAAGGCGCTTGCCTCGACCTGGCGGGAGAGCAGGGGGATGGAGCCCCAGATCAGCCCCGCGCCGACGATGCGCGCAAGACCCGAGCGGTCGCTGCCCCCCTTGGCCATGGCGTCAGCAGATCCGGGGCAGCTGCTCGCCCACGAGCATGTCCATCACACGGGTCGCGCCGAAGGCGGTGCGGACGTAGGCCTTGCCGGCGGGCGCCTCGGCCACGGTGCCGATGATGGCGGCGTCCGCACCGTACGGGGCGCTGCGCATCGCCTTCAGGGCCGCCTCGGCCTGCTCGGCCGGCACGACGGCCACCATCTTGCCCTCGTTGGCCACCTGTAAGACGTCGTAGCCGAGCATCTCGCACGCCCCGCGCACCTGCTCGCGTACCGGGATGTCCCGCTCGTCCACAGTGATCGAGACGCCGGAGGCGAGCGCGAGCTCGTTCAGGGTGCTCGAAAGGCCGCCGCGCGTCGGATCCCGGAAGCAGCGGATGTCGGGTGCAGCCTCCAGCACTGCGGCGACGAGCGCGCCCAGCGGCGCTGCATCCGTGCGGATGTCGGTGGAGAAGGAGAGGCCCTCGCGGGTGGATACCACCGCGATGCCGTGGTCGCCGAGGGTTCCCGAGAGCAGCACGGCATCGCCGGGACGGCACCGGGAGCCGGAGAGGTCGAGGCCTTCGGGCAGCACGCCCACGCCTGCCGTGTTCACGTACACGCCGTCACCATGCCCGCGCTCAACGACCTTGGTGTCTCCGGTGACGATGCGGACGCCGGCCTCCTCGGCGGCCTCGCGCATCGAGGTGACGATCCGGCGGAGGTGCTCCACCGGCAGGCCCTCCTCGAGCACGAAGCCCACCGAGATATACAGCGGAGTGGCTCCCGAGGTGGCCACGTCGTTGACCGTGCCGCAGACCGCGAGGCGGCCGATG
>JAJZRZ010000145.1 GCA_021850085.1 Actinomycetes bacterium
GTCAGACCGAGCGCCACACCCATCTCAGGCAGCACGCTGGTGAAGGGTTCGCCCATCACCGACACCTGCCAGATGGGTTCGATGATCCAGTACAACGGGAAGAGCATGGCGACCCACTGCGGCCAGTCCGGGAAGATGTAGAACGCAACGGGCATGAACAGGAAGATGCCGGCGCCCTTGACGATGCCGAACATCATCGCCGAATCCTTGGAGAAGACGCCCACCACGATGCCGAGCATCGCCGAGAGCATCGCCGCCACCAGCACCACGAGAACGACCTCGAGCCAGTTCGAGCCCATGGCGCCGTTGAGGGCCAAAGCGACCACCCCCATCACCGAGGCAAGTATCAGCCCGAACAGCCACTTGGCCACGAGCACCTCTGTGGAGCGCACCGGTGTGACCAGCATCGCCATCAGCGTACCTTGCTCCTTCTCCTCAACGAGATTCGAAGCCGGGACGAACAGCCCCGCGATCACGAGCGCATAGAACACGATCACGGGGACGAGCCGGACGGATATGGGCAGCCCCGCCTCGCCGAGATCCACGACGTCAACCCTGACAGGCGCCTCGCCACCCTCGAGCTCCCGGACGAGGTCGATGGTCGTCACGGTCAGAATGACGCGGCTCGAGGCGTGGCTCTCGCCGCCGATGAACAGTCGCAAGGCGGGTCGCTCTCCCGCCTTCACGGCTGCGTCGAACCCCGCAGGCAGCACCAGCCCCGCATCGAGGTCGTTCGCCTCGACTTGCTCCCTCAGCTCCGCCTCGTCGTTGAGAAGCGTGACTTCGATGCCCTCCATTCCGAGCGCGGAGCGGGTGACCTCTGAGCCGTCGTCGTCCACGATGCCCAGCCGTGGACGCGGGTCGAACAGGCTGCCGAAGGCGAACTGCAGGATGAGCGTGAGCATGACGGGCAGCACGATCGCCCACAGGACTATCGGCGAGCGGGGTCCGAGGGCGAGGTCCTTGCGCAGGATCTTCCAGATGCGGGAGAGGCTCATAGGGACTCCACCTTCCGCTTGAGCGCCACGACACCGGCGCCGTAGAGCATCGTGAGCCATGCCGTGGCGTACAGCAGCGACGGCCACACATCGGCCCACCCCGCACCGTGGATCGTCGAGCGCACCAGCACGTCGATGACCGGGTAGGTCGGGATGAGCCTGACCCATGGCGCCGCGGAGCCGGGGAACATGACGGAGATCGTCGGGATGAGCAGCGGGATCGTGAAGAGCATCGCATAGAACAGTTGCCCCATGAAATCCTTGCCCGCCGAGCCGACGAACATCGCGACACCCGTGAACATCACCGAACCGATCAAGAGCGTCGCCAACATGACCGACCAGTTCTGCGACGTGACGCCGCCGATCAACGCCAGCACGATCAGCGCCTGCGAGAGAGACATGACCGTGCCGAAGATGGTCTTGGCCGCCAAGAAGTCGCCGACCTTCGCCGGAGTGACGAGCACGGCTGTCACCGTGCGCTGCAGGACCTCGGTGGAGACCAGCGAGGCCATGGAGAACGTCTCCATCATGAGGATCATGAACAGCAGCAGGGGACGCATCTTCTGCTGAAGCGTCACCTGCTCGCCCGCCCGGTCCTCGCCGAGGATGATCATCTCCTCGGCGGGAAGGTCCACCGGCAGCTGTTCGCCCGCGAGCTGGTACGCCGCTTCCCGCACGAACGAGCGCATGGCACCCTTGATCTCCTCGGGCACGCCCGCGTCCGAGTACACCGTGACGGTGACGTCGCGCTCACCCGAGGCCACGTCCGAGATGAAACGGCGAGGAAACTCGATGCCGACCTGCACGGTCACGCGCTCGGCCCCTTCGGGCCTGTCACCGCCTTCGCCCCGGTACACGACCGCGCCGTCTTCGGTACGCCACGCTTCGAGGGTGCCCGAGATCACATCCTTCATCCGCTCGGGATCGTCGAATTCGACGAGCACCATCCCCTCGTGCTCCTCGGCCAGATCGGAGTCGTCGAGCGCCGACAGCCGCTCGTCCGCCGCGCCGAGCTCGCGCAGCGCGTCCTTCGCCTCGTCGACCATTTCGGCCACGGGCGGCGACACCGCAAGCGTGATGGTCTCCTCCACCGAGTCGGGCAGCAGGCGGAATACGACGGGAACGGCTACGAGCACCAGGAGCGTCAGTGCGAGGTACACCGTGTCGCGCGTATACGCCTTCAGCTCCTTCTTGAGCAGTGCACCGATGATCGCGAAGCGCGAAACCGGTCGGCTCATCCTTCAAGCCCCCTGCCGGTCAGCCGGATGAATACCTGCTCCAACGTCGCTTCCTCGGTATGGATGGTGAGTAGGTCCGGTGACGCGGCGAGCTCGGCCAGCCGGGCCGAAGCGCCGCCGCCGCCGAGCGGCAGGGTCTCCTCGCGCACGCTGGCACCGTCGCGCAAACGCACCTTTACCGCGCGCGTGCCGTATGTGAGCTTCAAGCTCTCGGCCGTGTCGAGCGCCACGATCTCGCCCTCGTTGATGAACGCCACGCGGTCGGAGAGCTCGTCGGCCTCGAACATGTCGTGGGTGGTCAGCAGCACCGCCGCGCCGCGCTCGGCCTCCTCCTTGATCGTCTTGCGGATCGCCGCCGAGGTCACCGGGTCCAGACCGCCGGTGGGCTCGTCCAGAAACAGCACGTCTGGTTTGTTGATGAATGCGCGGGAGATCATCATGCGCTGCCGCATACCCTTGGAGAACGTCTTCACCCGGTCCGCAGCGCGACTGGCGAGGCCCACGCGGCGCAGCGCCTCTTCGGCATTCGCGTCTTTGATGCCGAAGAGGCTCGCGTGAAACTCAAGGTTCTCCCTGGCCGACATGTTGAGGTAGAGGTTCTTCTCCTCGAAGCACACCCCGATCCGGGCCTGCAGCGCCGGATCATCGGTGCTCACATCGATGCCGAGCACCCGCGCCACGCCGCTGTTGGGCGTGAGCTGGCCCGTGAGCATCTTGATGGTGGTGGACTTGCCCGCTCCGTTGGGCCCCAGGAAACCAAGGATCTCTCCCGGCCGGACATCGAAGCTGACTCCCTTCACGGCCTCGAGGTCCCCATAGCTGAAGTGCAGGTCCTCCACGTTGATGGCCGGGCCCGTCATGACTCGTCCCTTTCGTTGAGCTGTTTCATGACGTCCTCGAACCCACAGCGAGCCGAGGACGTGCACGTCATCCCGCCTTGGCATCGTATCGGCAGATCTTTACCTCCTGATCAGCCTGCCTAGCAACGGCGTCTTCACCGCGATCGCCCGCTCGGGGCACATCTCCTGGCAGCAGTAACAGCGGATGCAGGCCGCGTAGTCGTACGCCGGCGGCACGTCGCGGTCGCCGCCGGGCCAATCCACGGCCTTGGGCTCGACCGGGCATGCCCGTACGCACGTCCCGCAGCGCGTGCAGCGCTCGGCCGTGATGGAGGGGCGTGGAGTGAGCAGCCGCTTGGCGAGCGGGTTCCCCAAACCCTCACCGGTGGTGGACAGCCGGTTTCTGTTCACACGGTAATCCTCGAACACCGGCAGCTCGTCGCCGGTCAGCTCGATGTCTGTGGCGCTGCCCAGCCCCCACCGCTCGCCGTACACAAGCGTATCGACCAACGCGGGGTCGAGCGACATGATGCGACAACCGACGGCATCGATCGCCACGGGATCGTCGGAGAACAGCAGCACACCCACGTTCCGCGGATCGCCGGCTCGAGGGCCGTTTCCCTCCATCGCCACGATGGCATCCATGACGAAAAGCCGCGGCCGCAGGAGGCGGTTGAGGTCCACCAGCATCTGGCCGAAGAGCGCGACATCGGGCATCCGGGCGTGGAACTCGCCTTTCAGCATGCCGGGGACGCACCCGAACTGGTTCTTCACCGCACCTGTCATCCTCATGAGCGCGTGGGTCTTGAGCTTGGGCAGCGAGATCAGAGCGTCCGCATCGAGGACCGCCTCGGCGACCGTGAACTGCTTCATGAGCCTGCCATCGGGATACGACACGGTGCGTGATGCGCTGAAGTCCGCCGCCTTGATGCCGAGTTCGGCGGCGACATCGGCGATGCCCGCCCGCTTGCCGACAGACAGGCTCGTGCCGATGGCTGGCGAGTCTCCCCACGTCAGCGAGGCTCCGGCCGATGCCAGCTCCCGTGCCACAGCCGCGAACACGGCGGGGTGCGTCGTCACCGCCTCGGCGGCTGAGCTCGACACCAGCAGGTTGGGCTTGAGCACGATGCGCTCCCCCGGGCGCGCGAACGCCCCGGCTCCGCCGATGAGCTCGAGCCCACGTGTTACGGCATCGGCTACAGCGGAAGTATCGTAGGTGTCACACCTGATGACAGCCACTCGTGCGGACATACTCGGCCTTTCGCGCGATCGCTGCCATTGTGACACGAGCGAGGATGCGCGCCGTCGCGCGGCGCTGGATCGGAAGGAACACTCATGGACGTGCCGGACAACGAGCGTTACGACGTGATCGTGCTGGGAGCGGGCCCCGCGGGACTCACCGCCGGCATGTACTCCGCGCGCCAAGGGCTGCGCACCGCGATCGTGGGCGGGCAGGTGGGCGGGCAGGCGGCGTGGGCTGGCGAGGT
>JAJZRZ010000146.1 GCA_021850085.1 Actinomycetes bacterium
TGGAGAGTGACCAAAGCGTCGTCGCGCGGCAGCTCGGGCGCGAGCCTCGCGGACCGTGGCGTGTTGAGGCTCGCTGCTCCTTCGGCCACCCAGTGGTGATCGTCACGGCACCGCTCACCGAGGATGGAGAGCGGTTCCCCACGCTGTTTTATCTGACTTGCCCGCATCTGGTCGAACGGATCGCCGCCCTCGAGTCGGCGGGCGGGGCGCAGCGCTGGCGAGAGCGACTCGCGGCAGGCGATGGCCTTCGGCGGCGCATGGCCGAAGCCGACCGTGCGTATCGGGAGGCTCGCGCCGCGGAAAGCGGCGGCGTGGATCCGGCACCCGATGTGGGAATCGCCGGGCAGCGCGACCCTTGCGCGACGAAGTGCCTGCACGCGCACGTTGCGGCCGCACTGGCGGGAATCGCCGACCCGGTCGGCGAAACCGTGTTGGGGGAGCTGCGCGCGGAATGCGGGGACGGGCGCTGCGGAAGGGACGAGCGATGGGGACTGAGCGCAGGGCGGCGATAGACATCGGCACGGTCACCGCTCGCCTTCTTGTGGCGGACGTGGACGGGAACCACCGCGTGGAGCAGATCGCCCGGCGCACGGTCATCACCCATCTGGGCGAGGGGTTGACCGAGAGCGGACGGCTCTCCGCGGCAGGAATGCGCCGCGTGGCGGACGCGGTCGAGCGATTCGTGACCGAAGCGCGCGAGCTGGGCGCCGAGCGCGTGATCGCGGTGGCGACGAGCGCCTCCCGCGACGCCGGCAACAGCGCGGAGTTCCTCGCGATGCTCGAGGCGGCCGGTGCACGTCCGTGGATAATCTCGGGAGAGCGCGAAGCATACCTCACGTTCCTCGGCGCGACCTACGACTTGAGGGACGAGCAGCTGTTGGTCGCAGACATCGGCGGCGGCTCCACCGAGCTCGTGCTGGGTACCATGCGCGTGAGCGGCGGCGAGAGGCTCGTGGACCTCGCTCTCTCGCGCTCCATCGACGTGGGCTCCCGCCGGGTGACCGAGCTGCACCTGCGCTCCGACCCGCCGACCGCACGCGAGATCGACGCGGCTGCGGGCTGGATCGCCGATGAGCTGAGGGGATACTTCCGCGGCATGAAAGACCGCCCTCGGGAGATGGTCGCCGTGGCCGGGACCGCCACGTCGCTTGCCGCCATCGACCTCGGGCTCGACCCGTACGACCCCGAGCGCGTAAACGGCCATCACCTCGCCGGATCCTCGTTGCTCGACATCCTCGAGAACCTTGCCGGGATGACGCTCGAGCAACGCAGGCGCGTGCCGGGACTCGAGCCCGAGCGGGCGAGCGTGATCATCGGTGGCGCGCTCATACTGCAGGCGGTCATGGCGTACGCCGGGCTTCCTTCGACGCTCGTGAGCGAACACGATATCCTCTACGGCATGGTCCTCGACCTCGGCATGCCCGCCGAGGCCGGGCGGTAAGGGGCGGTGTATCCGAACTGGTACAGGAGGGGGCCTTAAAAGCCTCTGGCCGAAAGGCCGTGTGGGTTCGAATCCCACCACCGCTACCAGCTACGCTGATGACGAGGGAGGGCGAGGCTTGAGCGCCGAGGCGGCAGCCTCTCTGTATCGGACGTTCGTGGACCGGGATCCGGCAGCCGCCATACAGGTGGTGGAGCGTGCGCGCGTGGCCGGGATCGTCCAGGACCAGCTCTTCGACGCGCTGTACGCGCCTGCCATGGGCCTGCTCGGCAGGGCGTGGGCGAGCGGCGAGATCGACGAGGTCGCCTTCACGCAGGCCTCGGTGGTGGCCGAGCAGATCGGCTCGTTCGTGATGCCGCCCGCCGCGAAGCGCGACACCGGAGTCACGGTGGTCATCGGCACCATACATCGCGATGGGCACTCCATCGGGCGCGCCATCATCGGCGCCACCCTGAAAGAGGCCGGCTACCGCGTGAACGATCTCGGGCCGGACGTCCGCCCCGCTGACTTCCTAGAGCGCGTCGAGGAGACCGGAGCGCGCATCGTGGTCGTCTTCGCCGAGATGATGCGCAGCGCCCGCTCGGTGGCAGGCGTTCGTGAGCTTCTTGAGTCAAGCGGCCATCACGACGTCGTCGTGCTCGTGAGTGGCGGTCCGTTCGCCGCAGACCGAGCGCTTGCCCGCGAGGTGGGCGCCAACGGCATCATTCCCGGGGCCGAGTGGGCACTGAAGCTTCTCGCACGCGTGACGCGTGACCGCGCCGCGGCCGAAGGCGGTGTGTAGGCGTGGCTCGTTCGACGCCGCTGCTCACGGCTGAGGAGCTCGCGCGCACCGGTGCTGTCGGCGCCGCGGTCGCGGCGTGCCACGAGGCCCTCGCGCTCGAGGACCGGGAGCCGCGGGTCCACGCGCTGCTCGCGCACCTCATGCTTGAGGGCGATTTCTACGACCAGGCGATCGCCGAAGCCACCAAGGCCATCGAGATCGACCCCGACTGCTCGGCCGCGTACCTGGCGCTCGGGCTGGCCTACGACAGGCGCGGCGGGATGTGGGACCAGTCGGTGCTTGTGTGGCACGAGCTTGCCGAGGTGGCGCCCGACCTGGTGACCGCCCACGTGCAGCTGGGTGAGGCGTTCTCAGCGGCGGCCTTCGACGACGAGGCGCTCGAGAGCTGGAGGCGTGCGCTGGAGATCGACCCCAAAGAAGCGCGAGCCACCTACAACCTAGCGATCGCGAGCCTCAAGCGCGAAGGGATGGCGCTCGCGCTCCCGCTGTTCCGGCACGCAGGCGAGCTCGACTCGAGTCAGGACGAACTGTTCTTCCACCTGCTTGGCGTCAAGGACCCCGGCAGCGGTCCCATCGAGGTGGCGCAGGTCGAGCCCAGTCGCGACGCGCGACTCGCCGCCGCAGGCCGTGCGCTCGAAGCCGAGGATTACTTCGTAGCCGCCGACCTCGTGCGGCTCGTGCTCGATGAGGACCCGGACGATGCCGAGGCGCTTGCGCTCGCGGCCTTCGCGTACCTCAAGCAGGAGTCGGCCAACGAATCCATGGCATGCGCCCTGCGGGCACTCTCGCTCGACCCCGAGCTCGCCACCGCGCTGTACTGCCTCGGCGTGGTGTATGCGCGGCGCACGGGCCTCAACCGGCACGCTGCACGCGTCTTCATCGCGCTGGCCAAACGCGCGGGCACCCACGCGCTCGTTCATGTGCTGCTCGCCGAATCGCTCCTTGGCCTGCAGCGCTTCGCGGCGGCATCCAAAGCCTACCGCCTTGCGGTGCGGATCGATCCGGCTTGTGTGCGTGCCCGGTTCGGCCTTGCCGCCTCGTACCTCACCGAGGGGCGCTACGCCGAGGCCCAGTGGGAGATCAGGCGCGCGGCCCACTACGATACCAAGCGGCAGGGCTTGTTCTGGCGCCTTTACGACGAATACGCCGGGGCGGGTGAGTGACGTGAGCGTGCACGACGCGAAGCCGAACCCGCGGACGGCCGATGTCGCCTCGGCTCCGCTGCGCAACCCGCGCTTTCCGATCGGGGTGGACTGCTACCCGCTCAACGACGAGCGTGCGTCGTTCTACGACTGGTACGACCGCGATATGGCCTCGGAGTTCGCCGCGGTGGCCGAGGCGCGCGTCTCGCTCATCCGGCTGTACGTCTCGTGGAAGCTGTTCGAGCCGCAGGTGGGGCAGTTCGACGCCCACCCGGAGGACCGGCTCGGCGACATTCTCGCCGCCGCGCGCGCCAAGGAGCTGAGGGCGATCGTGACCTTCTTCGCCGACGACCACCTCGCCGAGATGAACGACTTGCCATGGGCGAAGAAGCGCGATGCCCGCACGGACGATTACCTCATCGCGCGCGAGGTCGCGCTGGTGCAGCGCGTGGTGAACCGCTTCCGTGCGGAACCCGCCGTGTGGGCTTGGGAGCTCGGCAACGAGGCGTTCTGCACCGGATTCGCGAGCGAAGATGCGCTCCAGAGATGGGCGGACACGCTGCGGGACGCCATCCGCGAGGTGGATACGGCCAGGACGATCATCCTCGGCTGCGACCCTGAGACGCTCGTGCGTGAGACGGGCGTCGACGCGCGGGGGGCCGTCGAGGGTTTCGAGCACGGCGTTTCGCACGTCACCGCACCGTACCGCGCATACGCCGCCGAGGGTCCGCTTCTGTATGGGCCGGCCACCTATCTCGACTCGTTCCTGCTGCGCTCGGCGCTGCGCGACGCACCGGTGCTCGCCGACGGAATCGGCGTGCACTCCCTGGAACAGTCCGTGGCCGAGGAGGCCGCCTACGTGCGCATGGCGTTGTACTCGGCGCTGATGAACCGCGCATCGGGAGCGGTGCTCAGGCGTTGGCGCGACTTGGCGACCGAGAAGCGGGAGCCGTACTTCCGCGACCCTTACGAGGTGCTCGTGGGCCTGAACGACATCCATGACGAGCCTAAGCCGGTGCTCGCCGAGGTGCGCAGGTTCGCGCGCGTGGCTGCGCGGCTCGATCTGCGCG
>JAJZRZ010000147.1 GCA_021850085.1 Actinomycetes bacterium
TTCCAGATCATCGGGGACTACATGACGCCGAGCGATGAGCACATGATGGAGGTATTGCTCGTCGCGGCTCACCGCGACATGATCGGCAACACGGTCGCGGCCGTGGAGGGCGCCGGGCTCAAGCTCTCGCAAGTCGACGTCTCATCCTTCGCCATCGTCCGGGCGCTGATGGGGGAGGGGTCGTCGGTCCTTCCGGAAGACGACGGCCAGGCCACCGCGGTGGTGCACATCTCGGCTGGCATCACCAACATAGCCGTCGTCGAGCGGGGCGTGCCGCGTTTCAACAGGATCTCGTCGCTCGCGGGGAGCACGTTCACCCAAGCCATAGCCAACGTCCTGAACGTGAGCTTCGAGGATGCCGAGCAGATGAAGATCCTCATAGGCCTGCCCGATGTCGAGACCGGTGAGGCCGAGGAAAGCCCCGGCGTCAGCGCCGAGCAGGCACAGGTGGTCCACCAGTCCCTCGAGCGAGAGGTCAACAAGTTCATCGCCGAGATACGTCGTTCGCTCGACTACTATCTCACGCAGACCTCGCAGGTGAAGAGCATCCAGCGCATTCTGCTCACCGGCAGCGGGGCTCAGCTGCGCAACCTTTCGTCCTACCTCGAGAAAGGCCTGCAGGCGCAGGTGCTGCTCGGAGATCCGCTGCGGCGCATCGAGGCGTCCGGCCCCGCGCAGCAGGCGCTGGGTGGCGACAGGATGGGTGCCGTGACTGCCATCGGCCTTGCGCTCGGAGGGCTGCGATCATGATGCGCGTCAACTTGCTCCCACCGGAGATACTCGAGCGCAGACGCGCCGAACGGCGCATCGGCTGGGTCATCCTTGCCGCGATCGGCGTGGCGGTCGTTCTCGCGGGTGTCTGGACTGTCAGCTACTTCCGCGTCCAGGGAAGACAGGCGGAGCTCGCTGAACTCCAGCAACAGGTGCAGAGCATGAACGCCCAGGCGACGCAGCTCGCGATCTTCGAGCAGCGGGCCTCTGAACTCGAAGCGCGCAGAGCGCTCGTGGGTCTCGCCCTTGGCGACCGGCGTGACTGGGCCAAGCTGTTCGACGAGGTCTCACTCGTGCTCCCCGCGGACGTCTGGGTGCAGGCCCTTACGGCCGCGGAGGGCGAGGGGGTCAGCATCAGCGGGTACGCGCTAGATACCCCGGATGATTCGCCCGATATCGGCCACAAGTCGATCGCCAAGGTGCTCGTGCGGCTGGCGGACCTCGACAACCTGTACGACGTCTGGCTGACGAGCTCGGTCAAGGCCGAGTACGAAGAGAGGCCCGTCATACAGTTCAGCATCACGAGCAAGGTCGTCGCTCCGGCGGCACCGACGCCTGCGGACGCCCCGGCCGAGGCTGGTACGCAGTGAGCCCCGCATTCAACCATCCGCGTCGGGTGAGCCTGCCCCGCCGTCAACGTTCGCTCGATCGCGGAGGGTACCGATGACGCGCCTCTCGGCACAAAACCAGATGTACCTCGCTATCGCTGTCGTGGTGGTGATGTCGCTGGCGTTCATCTTCTTCGGCATTCTGCCGAACGTCGAAGAAGCGGCCACCCTCGATGAGCAGATCGCAACCGAGCAGGCGAACCTGGACACCGCGAAGGCGCTTGTGGCGCGCCGCCAAAGCGCCAAGGCTCAGTCCGCGACCAACGAGGTCGATCTGATGCGGATCGCCAACCAGGTCCCCGATTCCCCGCAGCTGCCTTCGGTGATCATCGAGTTGCAGGACGTGGCCAACGCCGCGCGCGTCGAGCTGCCTCAGATCGCCATCGGCGAGATCGCCCCGGCGAAGCCCGCAGCGGACGGGAGCGTCCCAGCCTACGACGTTCTTCCGGTCACCATCACGTTCGAGGGCGAGTGGTCTGAGATCATCGATTTCTGCCGCCGCCTCAAGAGCCTCGACCGGGGTGTACGCATGACCAGCTCGAGCTTCGCGTACGTGCCAGCTGAGAGCACGAATGAGACGGTCGTGCAGGGAAGCGCGACGATCGAGGTCTACATGATGGCGGCCGCAAGCAGTCAGATCCCTGTCGGCGCGGTAGCGCCGGTGGGCCAGTAGGACCGCAAGGAGGTGACGGCCGTGTCTGATGAGCAGGTGCATGCGGTTGCGCCAGAGGCTCCCATCTCGACACCCGGCAAGCCCGGGTTCCTGACGACCCCCACCGGCAAGACGCTCGCTATCGTGGCCGGCCTCGGCATCTTGGGCATCGTCGCGGGGATCGCGGTGGCGATCGTGCTGTACGTCTTCGGCGGCCAAGCGGCCCAAGAACTTGAGGATGGAGTGCAGCAGTCCCCGGTGGCGGATGCTGAAGCCACAGGCACGGCGGATGCCGCGACGCCCGTGGCCGAGATCCCCAACGCCGAGCTGTTCACCTTCCGGGACATATTCGAGCCGCTGGTGAGGGTGGCCTCGACTCCGGGTACCGGCACCGGCTCCACAGGTGAGACGGACACGATCACTCCAACCGACAGGAACACGCTGTACCTTGACGGCGTGGTCACCGAAGGCGGGGTCATGAAGGCGCAGCTGCGCTACAACGGCACCGCCTACACGCTTGCCGCAGGGGACGCCATCCCGAACTCGCCGTGGCAGGTGCTGCGGGTCCAAGCGACCAGTGTAGTCATGCTCTACGGCGACGTGCAGGTCACGCTTGCCGTGGGGCAAGGGATCACCAAGTAGCGCGCCGTGCTCGCTTCGAAGCCGAACGGGCGCCGCACGCGGCGCCCGTTTCTTGCGTCTGAGTCCGCCTCCGTGCGGTAGAATCGGCGAATCAAGGCGTCTGGAAGGAGCGGCAGTGCGCTACACCACCGCGGGGGAGTCCCACGGCAAGGCGCTGATGGCGATAGTCACCGATGTCCCCGCGGGCGTCCCCCTCCGGCAGCGCGACATCGACGCGGATCTCCGGAGGCGGCAGCAGGGATACGGGCGCGGCGGAAGGATGCTCATAGAGGCGGACACCGCGCAGGTCCTCTCGGGCGTCCGTTTCGGCAGGACGATCGGCTCGCCGGTCGCGCTGCTCGTTGGGAACGAAGACGCCGCGAACTGGGCCGAGGTGATGGACCCGTTCGGCAGCGCCGAGGCGGTCGCCCGGGTCACGGCGCCCCGACCCGGGCACGCGGACCTGCCTGGCATCCTGAAGACGGGCGCACAAGATGTTCGCGACGTCCTCGAGCGCGCGAGCGCACGCGAGACAGCGGCGCGGGTCGCCGCAGGCGCCATCGCCCGCGCGCTTCTCGCGGAGCTTGGCGTGACGGTCCGATCCTGGGTCGAGCGCATCGGCGACGCGTCCACGGGGCCGCTCGCTCCTGCCGACGTCGCGCGTTCGGCGGTAGGGGGATGCGACGTCAGTTGCCCGGATGAGGCGGTAGCACACCGGATGAGAGCGGCCATCGATGATGCCCGCGAGCGCGGGGAGAGCATCGGGGGCGTGTTCGTGGTGAGCGCCGAGGGTCTTGTGCCGGGTCTCGGCGGATACGAAGAGGCGGCGTTGCGGCTGGATGCCCGTCTTGCGGCCGCGGTCGTATCGGTGCCCGCTATCAAGGGAGTCGAGTTCGGAGATGGCTTTGGGTGCGCGGCGCTGTCCGGTTCTGAGGTCCACGATGAGATCGTCAGGGATGCCTCCGGCGTCCTTCGGCGTGCGACTAACCGGGCGGGCGGGCTTGAGGGTGGGATGACCAACGGTGAGGCGCTCGTGGTGCGAGCCGCGATGAAGCCCATCCCCACGCTCATGCGGCCGCTTTCCACCGTGGATCTCGTCACCGGTCAGCGCGCTGATGCCGCGAAGGAGCGCTCGGACGTGTGCGCCGTGCCCGCCGCGGCGGTCGTGGCCGAGGCCGAGGTGGCACTGGTGCTGGCAGATGCCTACCAGGACCTGCTGGGACGGGCGTTTCTCGGAGACATGCGCGCGGCGCTGGCCGCGTACCGGGCGAGGATAGGCTGGTGAGCCACGTTTTCCTGACCGGCTTCATGGGAGCCGGGAAGTCAGCCGTCGGCCGCGCGCTGGCCGCCATGCTCGACAGGCCCTTCGTCGACCTCGACAGCGAGATCGAGGCACGCGAACGCACCGGCATCCCTCGCATCTTCCGGGAGCGCGGAGAGGCGGGCTTCAGGGAAGCCGAGCACGCCACATTGGAGGCGCTCGTTCATCGGGGCCCAGCGGTGGTCGCCACCGGTGGAGGTGCCGTTCTCAGGCACGACAACCAGGCACTGCTGAAGAGGCATGGTGTGGTGATCCACCTCTCCGTCAGCCCGGAGGTGGCCCTGGCGCGTCTGGGCGACACCCGGGACCGCCCGCTGCTCGCGGGCGGCGGAATCGACACGGCTCGCCGCATCCTGGCCGCGCGACTTCCCGTGTACGCGGCGACCGCCGACCACGTGGTGGTCACAGACGGCCTTAC
>JAJZRZ010000148.1 GCA_021850085.1 Actinomycetes bacterium
CGGAGATCGCCGGCCTCATCGGCTTTGCCGTTCTGTTCGCCGTCTTCGAGGGAATCGGGCTTTCGCTGCTCCTGCCGATTCTCCAGTACGCCGAGAGGGGCAGAGGGGGTGTCGCCGGGAGTTCCGATGCGATGTGGGGTGTCGTGAGTCATGTACTGGCAGCTCTGCATCTACCCCTCGCATTGCCGGTACTCTTGATCATCGCCTTCACACCCATACTGCTGCGTCAGGGCGTGTTCTACGCGAATGCGTGGTACTCGGCAGTCGTCTCTGCGCGAATCGGCATGCGTATGCAGATCGGGACACTCGATACAGTGATGGACGCAGATCCCGAGTTCTTCGAACGACACCCTGTGGGAGATCTCGTGGGGGTCGTCATCGCACAGACGGCTTCAGCCGGCACAGCCGTCCTCTCCGGCATCAAACTCGTATCGATCATCTTGCTGATGGCTCTATACACCGCCATCCTCCTTGCGATCTCCGCACCCTTGACTGTGATTGCAGTGGCGTTTGCGGTACTCGTAGCGCTACTCGTTCGAGCGAACGTGCGCCAGATACGGGAGTTTGGCATCAAGGCCGCCGACACGAGCCAAGAGATGATGTGGCGCATTGTCGAGAGACTCACGATGATGCGACTCGTGAAATTGCGTGATCAAGAGCGCAGTGAGTCCCGGCTTATTGAGCGCTACTCGGAAGCGATGAGGCGAATCTCGATCAGGCAGACGAGACTCGGCGCTCTCATGGAAGTCTCGGCCGACCCCGTCCTGATGCTGTCTGTGTTCGCCACTCTCTACGTGGGAATCAGCGAGTTGGGGATGACACTTGCACAACTCGGCTTGCTGCTTTTCGTGCTGACGCGACTAAACGCCAAAATCAAGGAGTTCAACCAGAGTAGGCAGGTCATCTCGGCGAATATCGCGGGACTCCTCCTGGTGAAGCAGATGACTGATGACGCAAGGGCGTCTAACACCATTAAGAGTGGCCCAGAGGAATTCTCGGGAGTCAAGCGCCAAGTGGTCCTCGAGTCGGTGTGCTTCGGGTATCCCGAAATCGACCAGAAAAGAAGGGTACTTTCCGTTGGTAAAGAGGTCCTCAAGGACATCTCCCTTACTATCCCGGCAGGCTCCTTTACTGCGCTCGTGGGCCGATCGGGTGCAGGTAAGTCGACACTCGTGGAACTGCTCCCTCGACTTCGAGACGTCACCTCGGGCTCAATCACTATCGACGACAGCGATATCCGCACGTTCCAGGTCGGCTCACTGCGCAGGGGCATCGGATACATGACACAGAGCGCCTTGCTGTTCAACGACACGGTTCGCGGCAACCTCACCTACGGCCTGCAATACGAGCCGACAGAGATACAGATCAAAGAAGCGCTTGCAGGCGCGTTTGCGGATTTCGTGCTCGAATTACCGGAAGGCTTGGATACAATGGTTGGCGATCGAGGCGTGCGGTTTTCGGGAGGCGAGCGGCAGAGAATTGCGCTTGCACGAGTACTCCTTGAAGACACCTCGGTTCTCATTCTCGACGAGCCGACAAGTTCGCTCGACTCTGAGTCGGAGGGCTACATTCAGGCTGCTCTCAACTCACTGCGCCACGAGAAGACTATCATCGTGATCGCCCACCGATTGGCGACGGTGATGAAGGCGGACCAGCTGGTGGTACTTGAAGAGGGCAGGATTGTCGAACAGGGAACTCACGAGGATCTCGTGGTCCGCGGGGGCGCCTACCGCAAGCTTTTCGAGACGCAGTTACTCAGCTGAGGAGAGCCTCAGTCGCTCCATGTCAGCGTCAACCATCATGTGCACCAACTGCACGAATGACACCCGTGGTTGCCATCCGAGAGCACTTCGCGCCTTTGAGGCATCCCCGAGCAGCACTTCCACGTCCGCTGGGCGCAGGAACTGCGCATCGACCTTCACATAGCGCTGGTAGTCTAGTCCCACTCGTTCAAAGGCCACCCTGCAGAACTCTCGGACAGAGTGCGCTTCTCCCGTAGCTATCACGAAATCGTCGGGCTTGTCATGCTGCAGGATTCGCCACATCGCCTCAACGTAGTCGCCCGCAAACCCCCAGTCCCGGCATGCATCGAGGTTCCCCATATGTAGCTCGTTTGCCAGGCCAAGAGCGATACGGACGGCACCATCCGAAATCTTCCTCGTTACGAAGTTGACTCCTCGACGTGGAGACTCGTGATTGAACAACACAGCATTTGACCCGAAGATGCCGTGTGACTCGCGGTAGTTCATGGTGATGAAGTATGCGTAGGCCTTCGAGACCCCGTAGGGCGAGCGAGGGTGCAGGGGGGTCGCCTCGCTCTGCGGCGCACCTTGTGCCTTGCCGAATACTTCACCCGACGCTGCCTGCATGAATCGCGCGTGAGGGGCCTCGTGCCTGATGGCTTCCAGCAACCGCAAGACGCCGACTGCGTTTATGTCCGTAGTCTGAAGTGCGTGCTTCCACGACTCGCCTACGAACGACATAGCGGCGAGATTGTAGACCTCATCCGGACGCGCTGTTGCGACGCAAGACATCAGTGAGTGTATATCCGAGAGGTCTCCGTCGAGCAGATGCAGTCGATCCCCACCCTTGGCTACGGCATCGCTCAGCAACTCGCCGAGCACCGGCCCAACCACGCCGTAGACCTCATAGCCTTTGTCCAGCAGGAGCTCGGCCAGGTAGGACCCATCCTGACCCGCGATACCAGTGATCAATGCACGCTTGGGCACAATGCCCCTCCCTGTTCACTCGGGCTACTCAGAGACAGCGACAAGAGTACCCGATTGTTGGACCGATGCCGACTCGACAGAGACCATGGTCGATTGTGACCATGGTCGATTGGAGCACGTTCCTTGCTCATCGGATACCATTGACCCCTCTTGTGTATCCTGCCGACCCGGAGGATCTCGCGATACATGACGTACTCCAAACCGCCTCGGGAGAGAGGCTTCAATGTAGTCGGCTACATCACGGGCAACCTAGGGCTCGGTGTTGCTGCTCGCAACACGATCTCTCGCCTGGTTGCAGCAGGAGAGAGCGTCAGCGTGGTGGACATCAATCCCGGTCACAGGCACTCGGGCAACGACACCACCCATGCCTGCCTCCCACGTCCCACGTTCGAGAGTGCGTACTCCACGAATCTGTTCCACCTGAATCCTCCCGAAGCGCTTGGGCATCGACTCGCGTGGCAGCCACTCCTCAGCGTTAAGACATCGCTTAACGTATGCGTCCCGTTCTGGGAACTTCCACTCCTGCCGCCCTCATGGGTAGAAGCCCTACGCTGCATGGACTTTGTGCTGGCGCCAACCCGCTTCATCGAGGCTGCCTGCTTAAGAGCGCTTCCGTCGCATAGCGTCATATACTACCCGCAGAGTGTTCATCTACCTGAAGCCATCGTCGCTGATCGGCGGCGCTGGTCGATTCCCGCCGACGTCGTCTCCTTCCTGGTCACCTTCGATATCAATAGCGATGTCGCGAGGAAGAATCCGTGGGCTTCGATCGAGGCGTTTTCACTCGCCTTCCCTGCGGATGCCAGCGTGTGGCTGGTTGTGCGCGTAAACGGCCAACCGGAGACTCCTATCACGATGCAGCAGATGGTTGCGCTTGAGGCTGCCGCGGCAGCCGATCCGCGCATCAGGCTAGTTCGAGGACCCCTCTCGTATCGGGACGTGCTGTCACTGTATGCCAGCTGCGATGTGCTAGTGTCTCTCCATCGTGCTGAAGGCTTGGGGTTGCACCTGATGGAGGCAATGTCCCTTGGTAAACCGATCGTGACCACGGGGTGGTCAGGAAACGTAGACTTCATGGACGAGGATTCGGCTTGTTTGGTGCCTGCGCACTTCATCCCGGTGGAAGCAACGCAGGAGTCATATTCAACCCAGGTTATAGGACCCGGTCAGTATTGGGCCGAACCAAGTGTCGCGGCGGCGGCGGAGTATCTCAGACAGCTTGCCGAAGATTCTGAGTACCGACTCAGAATCGGCTCGAGGGCGCGACAACGGATCCTCGAGCATTTCGACACGGTGCAGAATGACACAACCCTGACCCACTTGGCCGAGACCAGTGTCGCGTCTGTGCGGCGCACACGCGAATCCAGAGCTCGCGTACGTCGGTTCACGAGACTACTCGGCCACCCCCCCAGTGCCAGACGCGGGTTCGTCGAGTCAATCAGGCACTCCGTGGTGGTCTTGCTGCGATTGTTCCACCTCTACCCGCAGCCTCCCGAGGAGGAGCGTCAGCGCCGAGAGGCCGAGCGAACGCTCCGGGGCGTCCGATAAGAGACCGATGGATCTCAGGGATTCAGCGGCTCGCAACGATAGCGTAGTCGAGGTAGTCACGCT
>JAJZRZ010000149.1 GCA_021850085.1 Actinomycetes bacterium
CGCACTCGACGGAGGTCATTGTGGAGAACGGCGGTGACCTGTTCATCATGGGAACCGCGCCGAGGAAGGTGCTGGTGCTCGCGGGCGACTCCCCGCTGTCCGGCAAAATCGCCATCTCGCTACCTGCGCGGGTGGCGCCGATAGCGGTGTGCACGTCGTTTGGGAAAGTAGGACACAGCGTGAACCTCGGCACGTTGCACGCCGTCACCATCGTGGCGCGCAGCGGCGCGCTCGCCGACGCCGTGGCCACCGCCGCGGGTAACTTGGTGCATGGGCCCGAGGACATCGAGTCGGCCCTCGGGAAGGCGATGTCGGTCGCAGGCGTGAGAGGCGCCGTGATCGTGGCCGACGACGCGCTCGGCGCGCTCGGCAGGATCGAGCTGATACCGATCGCATGAGCCGCGCCGTGTAGGCGCGATGGAAGGGAGCGGCATGGATAGCATCGACGAACTGGACATGTTCGAAGCGGACCGCCGGTTGGCCTTGTACAACGAGTACCGCGAGGCGGCACGCATCTTCACGTACTACGTGGAGACCGAGCTGCGCGCCTACCTGGCCAACGAGGTGCATGTCGAGCCGGTGGCCGGCTCCGGTGGCACGTACTTCAAGGTCACCCTGCACGATGTGTGGATATACGAGGCCGAGCGCCTGAACCGCTTCGTGCCCGAAACCGTCATCTACTCGGTGAACGACGTGCACGTCCAGACGCTCAAGCACGAGGAGCAGTGACGGATGCCGGACGAGCGTCCTTCGGTCCCGGACGATCTTCATGGCACCGCGCTGCGTGCCGAGATGCTCCGAAAGGAGCTGCGGCATCACGGCCGTCTCTACTACGCGCTCGATACACCCGAGATATCGGATGCGGCCTATGACGCGCTCCTGCGCGAACTCGAGGCCATCGAGGCCGCGTATCCGGAGCTGATCGCGCCTGACTCACCGACGCAGCGCGTGGGAGCGGCGCCGTCGGAGGCGTTCGCGCCGGCCCGGCACGCGCAGCGCATGTACTCGCTCGAGAACGCGATGGGCATGGCCGAGCTCGAAGCGTGGCTTGAGCGGATGGAGCGGGAAGCCGGTGGCCGCACCCTCGGCTTCATGTGCGAGCTCAAGATAGACGGCAGCTCCATCGCGCTCACGTACGCGGACGGCGTGTTCGAGCGGGCGGCCACCCGCGGAGACGGTGTGACCGGCGAGGATGTCACCGCCAACGTCCGCACGATCAGGAGCGTGCCGTTGCGCCTGCATCTCGATGCGCCCCCGGCGACGGTTGAGGTGCGCGGCGAGGTCTACATGCCGAAGGAGAGCTTCGAGCGCCTCAACGAGGAGCAGGAAGACGCGGAACTGCCGCCGTACGCGAACCCGCGCAACGCCGCGGCGGGCGCCGTCCGGCAGAAGGACCCCTCGGTCACCGCATCGCGCGATCTGTCCACCTTCATGTACCAGGTCGTGGACCCGCATGCCCTCGGCCTGCAGTCGCAACGTGAGGCGCTCGAGTGGTTGCGCTCGGCTGGCTTCCGCGTGAATCCCAGCGTAGAGCACTGTCCCGACGCACGGTGCGTGCGGGCCTTCTGCGAGTTCGCCATCGAGCACCGGGGCGATCTCCCGTACGAGATAGACGGCGTGGTGGTCAAGGTGGACTCCTTCGCGCTGCAAGATGAGATCGGTTCCACGAGCAAGGCGCCGCGATGGGCGATCGCGTACAAGTTCCCGCCCGAGGAGAGGACCACGGTGCTCAGGTCGATCAGAGTGTCCGTCGGCCGTACGGGAGCGATGACGCCCTATGCCGAGTTCGACCCGGTGCTCGTGGCCGGCTCGACGATCCGGAAGGCGACGCTGCACAACGCCGACGAGATCCACCGTAAGGACGTCCGCGAGGGCGACACGATCGTGGTGCGCAAGGCCGGGGACGTGATCCCGGAGGTCGTGGGACCGGTCCCGGGTCTTCGTCCGGAGGGTGCCCGCACCTGGAAGATGCCAGCCGAGTGCCCGGCATGCGGACGACCGGCCTGGCGTGAGCCGGGCGAGGCGGTCACCCGGTGCACGAACGTCGCATGCCCGGCGCAGCGTCTCGAGCGGCTCGGGCACTGGGCATCGCGCGGGGCCATGGACATCGACGGCATGGGCGAGGAGATCATCGGAAGGCTGGTGCGAAGCGGGCTGCTGTGCGACGTGTCCGACTTCTACAGCACGACCTTCGAGGACCTCGCGGCGCTCGACATGGGCCGGCGGAAGATGGACGGCACGCCCGTCACGCTCGGTCCGGTCGTGGCCGCCAAGCTGATGGCTTCGATCGAGGCATCACAGGACAGGCCGCTCGCGCGGCTGCTTTTCGGGCTCGGTATCCGTCACGTGGGCGCCACGGTGGCCGAAGCGCTCGCCCGCGCCTTCGGCAGCGTCGACGCGCTGATCGACGCGGACATCTACGAGCTCGCGCAGGTTGAGCAGGTGGGGCCCAAGATCGCCGCCTCCGCGCGCGCGTTCTTCGACAACCCCGAGAACGTCGCTCTCATGCGGCGGCTGCACGAGCTCGGGGTTCGGACCCGCGACGAGGCGAGCGGCCCCGCGCGTGAACAGACGCTCGCCGGCACCACATGGGTCCTCACCGGCGCGCTCGAGCGCCTCACCCGCGATGAGGCGACCGCATCGCTCAAGGAGCTCGGCGCCAAGGTGAGCGGCAGCGTGAGCAGGAAGACATCGTACGTGGTGGTGGGCGTCGATCCGGGCAGCAAGTACGAGACGGCCAGATCGCTCGGCATCCACATCCTTGACGAGGACGCGCTCGGGCGGGTCCTCGCAACGGGCGTGGAGCCCGAGGTCAACGACCGGTGAAGCCGGGGGCCCCGCTCGGATTGGACCCACGCTCGTGCGACGGGTGCGGCAGCTGCGTGTCGGCCTGTACGCGTGGTGCGCTGAAAGTCGGTCGAACGTACCTCAAAGTCGACTGGCAGCGCTGCGACGTGTGTGGTGCCTGCGCGCGTGTGTGCGCGCCGCGCGCGATCGTGCTGCGCAAGGGCGCCGCAGCGAGCAGCAGCGCTCCGCATGCCACCCGGCCGGTCGCACGCCACTCGACGAACACGCCACGTGCTCGCAGTGCCGCGAAGATCGCCGAGGTCAAAGCCTCCGGCAGGGCCGTGCTTCAACGCGCCATCTCTGGGACACCCAAAGGCGGAAGCCGCGGCGGTTTCCAGTGGACGCTGCTCGAGGCCGCGGCCATGCTCTCCGTGACGTTCTCGGCCTTCATGCTCAAAGAGGCGCTCATGCTCGCACCCCTCGCACCACCGATGCCTGCTGCGTGGGAGACCCCCGCGCGCGTGGGGCTGCTTGCGGCGTACTACGTGGTGCAGGTCGCCGTGCTTGTGTGGCTTGTGCGGCGCCGTGGCGGCGACACGCTCGGCGCGCTCGGCCTCAAGGGAACCGGTCGGGGATTGCGGGGCGCGCTCTTCTCCACCGCGCTGGTTGTCGCAGGTCTCGTCGTCACGCGGCTCGTCGCCTCGCTGTACGTGTACGTCACACGCAACGCGGGGCTGATGCCGTCGGCCACCACCGACCTCCCCGCGCTGTTCGGCAGCAGCACGACCGGATTCATGCTCGCCGTCTTGATGGTGGTCGTCATCGGCCCAGTGGTCGAGGAGGCGGTGTTCCGCGGTGCGTTGCTCGAGGGGATGACGGCCCGCTGGGGCATGTGGCCCGCGATAATCGCACAGGCGCTGCTGTTCGCGGTGTTCCACCGCAGCCTGTGGCTCCTGTTCCCGACGTTCGTCCTCGGCGTGGCGCTAGGCTGGCTCGCGCACACTCGGGAGAGCTTGTGGCCGTCCATCGCGCTGCATGGGCTGTACAATGCCATCACGGTCGCCGCGGCGTTCCTTGTGGTGGTGGCGGCGTAGCCCACGCGCTGTTGGCCTCGGGTATCATGGAGCGGTTCCCGCACGCGCGTCGGCCTGCGCCGTTCACCTGGAGGCAACCGCATGGCTATCACCGAATCCGACGTACGGCACGTAGCACTGCTGGCGCGCCTTGCGCTCACCGACGAGCAGGTAGCAACGCTCACCGCCGAGATCGGGTCGGTCCTCGGCCACATCGACGAGCTCCAGCACCTCGATCTCGCGGGCGTGGAACCCACAGCCCACCCCCTCGCGATGACCAATGTCATGCGGGCCGATGTGGTGCGCCCGTGCCTGCCGCGCGCGCTCGCGCTCAAGAACGCGCCCGCCTCCGACGGCCGTGCGTTCGTGATCCCGGCCATCGCCGGTGTAGGGGAGGAAGCGTGAGCGCCTCGCCGGACCTTTCGGCCATGAGCGCCCGTCAACTGCGCGACGCGGTCGCATCC